>JBEGJS010000024.1:0-5007 GCA_041184485.1 Actinomycetota bacterium
ACCGAAGGCCTTCTGGCCCGGCGTAGCAACCGCGAGTCGCGGCACTCCGGCGACCTGCGCCGGCACCACGTTCATGATCACGCTGGATGGATAGACGGCCTTGCCGCCAGGCACATACAAACCAACCGAATCGACCGGCTGCCAACGCTGGCGCACCACCGCGCCATCGGCCAACTGAACGCTCGTGTCATCAGGCAGATTCGCGATCGACACCGCGCGCACGCGCTCAATCGAGGTCTCGATTGCCTCGCGAAGGCGAGCTTCCAGGCTCTCAAGCGCCCGGTCGAGTTCGCCCTGAGTCACGCGCAGGGGGCGCGGGTCGATCTGATCGAAGCGCTGGGCTAGCTCGACCACGGCTTCTTCGCCGCGCACTCGAATCGACTCGATTAGCGGTCGCACCTGCTCGAGGGCGACATCCACGTTTAGGGCCGCCCGCGGAACCTCTCGTTCAACCACACTCAGGTCAATGGCCTGCGAGCGCAGGTCAACGAGGCGCAGAAGTTGGTTGGTCATTTCTCAATTCTAGGCGTTGCGTTAGCCTTGACTTGAAAGACGAGGCAAGCCAACTTGAACAACTTCATCGAAGAACACGACCCCACCGAAGCGCTCAAGCGAGTATTTCGCCGCCACGCATCCGGGGTTTCGGTAATCACCACCAACGATGCCGATGGCAATCCGGTTGGATTCACCGCAACCTCGATGACCTCGCTGGGGGCTACTCCCCCGCTGCTGAGCTTCAATGTGGCCCGCGGTTCTTCGTCATTTGCCTCGCTAAGCCGCTGCGATTACGTTGCGGTGCACACGCTGGGCGAGCGCAATGTCGAGCTGGCCAAGCGCATGGCAGGGCCGTCGACTGAGCGATTCATCGCGGATGACTGGGAGCGCGGACCATTCGATGTGCCAATCTTCACCGACACCAGCGCGGTGATCATCGGAAAGATTCGAGAGATTCACAACGTCGAGGCTAACGCCGTGGTGATTGTCGACGTGGTCGAGTCGCTACTCGGACTCGAACAGCGCGGCCTCATCTACCACGAACGCGGGTACGCCCTGCCGGGCGACCGACTCAACTAGTTCTTGCTGGCGCTCGTTGCCCGAGTTCTTTAGGCAATCGAGCCCGAGCACACCCTTTAGCTCACTGACCAGCTCTGCCGTCATGCGCACTCGAGCGGGCAAGGCAAATGGCCTCGCGCTGGTTCCGTTGTGCAAAACAATCTGCACCTCGGTGGTGCCTGGATGCGTGTTGAAGATGCGATTTAGCTCGGCAATCACACCTCGGGTGGCTTCTGCCTCGTCGACGTTTAGCACAAGCGGCTTGTCCTCGAGATCCATGCCGGCCTCGATCTGCGCGATCGAAACCGCGGTCAGCTGACGCGAGTCTTCACGGTCAGACACTCGACCCCTCAGCGACACCATGATGTCGGTCTTGATGATCGGCTGAAATTCCAAGAACACCTTGCCCATGACCATGACGCTGATCTCGCCCTCGAGATCTTCGACGGTCAAAACGGCGTATTGGTTGCCAGATGCGCGAGCCACCTTGATGGCGGCCTGAGTGATCAGACCGGCGATTCGCACCGTCTCGCCATCCTTGACCTCGCCCGCGTCGAGCAGGCTGGCGATCGAGATGTCGGAGTGCTGGGCAATCAGCGCCTCGCGGCCGTTGAGCGGGTGGTCGCTCACGTAGAGACCCAGCATCTCGCGCTCGTGCGCCAGCTTTTCGCGCTTGGGCCATTCGGCGACGTCTGGAATCTGCACGCCAACGGAGTCCTCTGGCGCCAGCATCGAGAAGAGATCGACCATGCCGAGTGCCTCGTTCTTCTTGAGCACGGCCTGCGAATCGACAGCTTCGGCGTGAATCTGAAACAGCGCGCGACGGTTGTGCCGCAGAGAGTCAAATGCGCCAGCCTTCACGAGCGACTCGATGACCTTCTTGCTGCAAACCGTGCCCGGCACCTTGGCCAAGAAGTCGCTGAACGATGCGAATGCGCCCCTCTCGACGCGGGTCTGGCGAATCGCCTCGACCACGCCCTCACCGACATTTCGCACGGATGCTAGGCCGAAGCGGATATCCTCGCCAACTGCGCTGAACGCCGCGATCGACTGGTTTACGTCGGGCGGCAAAACACTCACGCCGATGCGGCGGCACTCACCGAGGTAAAGCCCAAGTTTGTCTTTGGAGTCACCCACGCTGGTCATCAGCGCCGCCATGTACTCGGCGGTGTAGTTGGCCTTGAGGTAGGCGGTCCAATACGAGATGACACCGTATGCGGCCGTGTGAGCGCGGTTGAAGGCGTAGTCGGCAAACGGCTCTAGGGTGTCCCACAGCGCGTTGATCGAGTCGATCTTGAAGCCGTTGGCCTGCATGCCCTCTACGAAGCGCTCTTTCTCTTTGGCCAGAACCTCTCGGTCTTTCTTTCCCATAGCCTTGCGCAGCAGGTCTGCTTGACCGAGGCTGTAGCCGGCCACCTTGCGGGCCGCCGCCATCACCTGCTCCTGATAAACGATCAGGCCGTAGGTTTCGTCGAGAATCTCGGCCAGTGGCTCGACCAGGTCGGGGTGAATCGCCTCGATCTCTTGCAGCCCGTTCTTGCGAAGGGCGTAGTTGATGTGCGAGTTGACCTTCATCGGGCCCGGGCGATACAGCGCCAGAACAGCCGAGATGTGCTCAAACTTGGTCGGCTTTAGGGTTCGCAGCAGGCTTCGCATGTTGTTCGAGTCGAGCTGAAACACGCCGAGGGTGTCGCCGCGGGCCAACAGGTCAAAGGTGGCTTGGTCTGCGTTGAGGTCGAGTTCTTCGAGCTTGATCTCGATTCCGCGGTTTTCACGGATGTTGGCGAGCGCATCGTCGAGCACGGTGAGGGTTCGCAGTCCCAAGAAGTCCATCTTGAGCAGACCGAGCGATTCGAGCGGCGGCTGGTCGAACTGCGTGGCGACAGTGCCCTCTGAGTCGCGTCGCATTACCGGCACAATGTCGAGCAGGGGCTCTGCCGACATGATGATGCCGGCCGCGTGGATGCCCACCTGGCGCTTAGCGCCCTCGAGGCCGACCGCCAGGTCATAGATCTCTTTGGCGACGGGATCCTCGTTCAGCAGCTTGCGAAACTCAGCCGCCTCTTTGTAGCGATCGTTCTTGGTGCGCTTGCCAGAGATGTCATCGACGAACTCCTCGGTGACCAGCTCGGCGAGGTTCATTTCGCGACCGAGTGCCGCTGGCGGCACGGCCTTGGTCAGCTTTTCTCCAGCGGAATACGGCAGCGCCATGACGCGCGCAGCATCCTTGATTGCCTGCTTTGCCTTCATGGTGCCAAAGGTCGTGATCTGTGCAACGCGGTCTTCGCCGTACTTTTCGGTGACGTAGCGAATCACCTCGCCGCGACGACGGTCGTCAAAGTCGACATCGATATCGGGCATCGACTTTCGCTCTGGGTTCAAGAAGCGCTCAAAGATGAGGCCGTGCTCGATTGGGTCTAGCTCGGTGATGCCGAGGGCGTATGCCACGATCGAACCGGCGGCAGAGCCACGACCCGGCCCAACCCGGATGCCCTGCTCGCGCGCCCAGCGAATGAAGTCGGCAACCACCAAGAAGTAGCCAGGAAAACCCATGTCTTTGATGACGCCGGCCTCGTATTCGGCCTGGCGGGCCTGCTCTGCAGGCACTCCCCCCGGAAAGCGGCGAGCTAGGCCGATCTTGACCTCTTTGTCGAGCCAGGATGCCTCGGTTTCGCCCTCTGGCACCGGGAATCGCGGCATGAGGTCGCGCTTGATGAACTCCACGTTGGAACGTTCGGCGATGAGCAGGGTGTTGTCGCAAGCCTCTGGGTGGTCGGCGAAGAGCGCGCGCATCTCGGCCGCGGTCTTGAGATAGAACTGGTCGGACTCGAAGCGAAGGCGGTTGGTGTCGCTGAGCAACTTGCCGCCCTGCACGCAGAGCAAGGCGTCGTGCGCGTGCGACTGCTCGCGGTGAATGTAGTGCAGGTCGTTAGTTGCCAGCAGCGGAATGTCGAGTTTCTTGGCTAGCTCGATTAGCTGGCTCATGGTGCGGCGTTCGATGTCGATGCCGTGGTCCATCACCTCGGCAAAAAAGTTGCCCTTGCCAAAGATCTCGTTTAGCTCGCCGGCCGCCTTGTATGCGCCCTCGACATCGCCTACTCGAAGCAGAGTCTGAATCTCGCCACCGACGCAACCGGTGGTGCCGATGATGCCCTTGCCATACTGGTTCATCAGCTCGCGGTCGATGCGGGGCTTGAAATAGAAACCGTCGATGTATGCCTGCGAAGACATGCGAAACAGATTGTGCATGCCCTCTGTGGTCTCGGCGAAGAGCGTCATGTGCGTGTAGGCGCCACCGGCCGAAACGTCGTCTCCGCCGCCGTCGCCCCAGGATACCCGCACTCGGTCTTTGCGGCTCTTGCCCGGCGCAACGTAGGTCTCGATGCCGATGATCGGCTTGACCCCAAGGTCGGTCGCAACCTTGTAGAACTCGTAAGAACCGTGGTTGTTGCCGTGGTCGGTGATCGCGATCGCCGGCTGCTCTAGGCGCGCCACCTCGCGAATCAGCGGCTTGATCTGCGCGGCACCGTCGAGCATCGAATACTCCGTGTGCACATGCAGGTGCACAAAGGAATCTTTCGAGGCCATAAAACTCTCACTAAGGGGTTTAGGGTGTTCGCGCGGGCTCTAAATGAACCGCGGGCGCAGACCAGAATAACCGCTCCGCTGGGCCAGTTAGTGCAGGTTGCGAAGCTTGTCGAGCACGAGTTCTAGATCGGCTGGATATTCGCTCTCGAAACTCACTTTTCGACCAGTGGTCGGGTGGGTAAACGAAAGCGCAACGGCGTGCAACCATTGGCGATCGAGCTCTAACTTCGCAGCCATCGAGGGGTCGGCGCCATACATCGTGTCGCCAACGAGCGGGTGCTTGAAGGCGCTGAAGTGAACTCGAATCTGATGGGTTCTGCCAGTTTCTAGGATTACCTCGGCAAGGCTAGCGCCTGCGAACACCTC
>JBEGJS010000025.1:0-12356 GCA_041184485.1 Actinomycetota bacterium
ACCTTGGCCAAAGTGCGCAGAATGATCTGCAGCGTGGTCGGTTCCTTTTCGCCGTGGATGTTCGCCAAGACGAATTCGATGAACTCGCTTGCGGTGAACACGAAGTCGTGAGTGCTCTCCCAGGCGGCCGTCCACAGCAGCGTGCGGGCAAGCGGGTCGGTGATGCGAGCGAGGTTCTTTCGCGCGAAGTCCCAAGACGCCGGGTCTAGGTGGATCTTTGCGTAGGCGAGGTCGTCATCGTTGAGCAGCAGCAGCGGTGCGCGAGTCAGGCCAACCAACTCCGGCAGCTCGGTGACTGAGCCTTGCACGTCGAACTCGAATCGCTCGGATCGCACGATTGCACCGGCATCCTCGCCATAGAAACCGAGGGCAACTCGATGGGGCCTGAGCAGGCCGGCACTTGCATCCTCGGTTTGCACCACGCGGGCCGCTGTGATCACGCCTGCTTCGTCGGTCTCGACCTCGAGGCGCAGGGTATTGACTCCCGCTGACTCGAGCCATAGCTTCGACCACTCCTTGAGGTCTCGACCGCTGGTCTGCTCGAGCTCGCCCAATAGGTCAGCGAGGGTGGCGTTCGAGAAAGCCTGTTTCTGCAGATACTGAGCCACGCCCTTCAAGAACGCATCCGTGCCAACCCAGGCGGTCAACTGCTTGATCACAGCAGCACCCTTGGCATATGTGATGAAGTCGAAGTTCACCTGCACGTCTTCGAGGTCCTTGATCGGGGCCACGATGGGGTGGGTCGATGGAAGCTGGTCCTGGTGATAGGCGTTGAGCTTCTCGCTAATCGCGTATGTAGTCCAGGCCTCCCACTCGGTGACCTCGGCGGATGCAAAGGCGGCAGCCCACTCGGCGAAGGACTCGTTGAGCCACAGGTCGTTCCACCAGTCCATGGTGACCAGGTCGCCGAACCACATGTGGGCCAGCTCGTGCAGAATCGTCGTGTCGCGACGCTCGCGCACCGAGCCAGGCACCGTTCCGCGAAACACGTAGGTCTCGGTGATGGTCACTGCGCCGGCGTTCTCCATTGCTCCGGCGTTGAACTCGGGCACGAAGAGCTGGTCGTATTTGTCGAACGGATACGCGCGATCGAACGCGCGCTCAAAGAACGGAAAGCCCTTGCGGCAGACTTCGAACAGGTGCTCTGCCTCGAGATACTGCTTTAGCGACTGGCGAACATAGACGCCGAGTGGAATCGTGCGGCCGTCGCTCGAGACCAGGCTCGAGAACTCTCCGTGGTAGGGGCCGGCAACGAGAGTCGTCACGTAGGAGGCTAGTCGCGGGGTCGGGGCAAAACGCCAGACAGCCTTGTCGTTGCCGACATCCTGGGCAGGGGGAGTCGGCTGGTTCGAGACGACGACCCAGTGGTTAGGCGCGATCACGGTGAACTGAAAAGTTGCCTTGAGGTTCGGCTGCTCGAATACGGCAAAGACGCGACGCGAGTCAGGCACCTCAAACTGCGAATAGAGGTAGGTCTCGCCATCCACGGGGTCAACAAAGCGGTGCAGGCCCTCGCCGGTGTGCATGTAGAACGCGTCAGCCTCGACTACCAGGGTGTTCTCGGCGGCTAGGTTGTCGAGCCGAATGCGCACGCCGTCGCTGACCAGCTCTGGGTCTAGTTCTTCGCCGTTGAGGGTGACTTTGTAGACGCGGGCGGTGATGGCGTCGATAAACGTGGATGAGCCTGGCTTTGCAGACTCGAAGCGAACGGTGGTGCGAGAGCCGAAGACCTTGTCTCCGCGGGTTAGGTCAAGCTCAATCTCGTAGCTGTCGACCCAAACTTTCTGCTTGCGATCGATTGCTTCTAGCTGCGTGAGGTTTTCGCCGGGCACACTGACTCCTGTGTCAAAATGGGTATGGTCTAGCCTAACGCTTTGACCCTTTTTGCTAATCCCGACCATCGGAGCCGCCTTGCGCCTACGCCCAGGACCACTTACCGAAGCTTCTGCTGTATTCGGCGTTGGCTGGCTCGTCGCTCTTCTGATCGAGATGGCCGCTATCAGAAGCGTAAACGTGGGTTTCTCGGCGGCCCTAGCAGCGGTGCCATTGCTGTTTATGCCTAGCTTTGCGCTGTGGGCCTTAGCAGGTCGATTGGTTCGGCGCAAAGGATCCGTGGCCCGTTTTCTGGCGAGCATCTCAGTGACCTCGATTGTGGCTCTTGTGGCCATTCTCATGCTCGACAACGCCTTGAGTGCGATTCAGACAGCAGGTTCCGGCGTCAGCCGCGCATCAATCGAGGGCGAGGTCTACGTCTTCATGGCTGGCTACTACCTCGGCTCGATCATCGGGGCCGCGGCAACCTACTTTTGGCTCACGAAAGAAAAGAGATAACCAAGTGCGCATTCACATTGCTACCGACCACGCGGGTCTCGACCTCAGCAACTTCTTGATCGAGCAGCTTGGCGCCGACGGGCACGAGGTTTTCGATCACGGGCCAACCTCCTACGACCCGCTAGACGACTATCCGTCGTTCTGCATCAACGCAGCGCTCGCGGTGGTCGCCGACCAGCAGGCTGGAGTCCAGGCTCTAGGCATCGTGCTCGGCGGCTCTGGCAACGGAGAGCAGATCGCGGCCAACAAGGTTGCGGGCATTCGCGCGGCACTTGTCTGGAACCTCGACACTGCCAAGCTAGCCCGCCAGCACAACGACGCCAACGTGGTTGCGGTTGGTGCACGCCAGCACGATCAGGCGGAGGTGCTCGAGCTCATCAGGGCCTTCGTGGCCGAGCCTTTTAGCCACGACGAGCGTCACGTGCGCCGCATTGGCAAGATTGCGGCATACGAGCAGACCGGAGAGATTCTCTAAGTGCCCGAAGGGCATACCGTTCACCGAACGGCCAAGATCTTTCAGAAAACTTTCGCGGGCCAGTCACTCAGGGTCTGGTCGCCGCAGGGCAGGTTCTCCGCCGACTCCGAACTAATCGACAACAGGGTCTTGCTGCGCGCCTTTGCCATCGGCAAGCAGATGTTTTTGAGGTTCGACCGCGACCTCACGGTGCGCATCCACCTTGGCATCTATGGCAAGTGGCGGTTCGAGGGTAAGCCCGATGGAGTTGCTCCCGAGCCCGTTGGTCAGGTGCGTGTTCGCTTCGAGACGCCGACAAACTATGCCGATCTGCGCGGGCCGACTGCATGCGAGATTCTCACGGACGAACAGGTGAAGGCCCTGCGCATCAAGGCTGGCCCCGACCCGCTGAACCCCGACCCAGCCGGTGTCGAGTGTGAGCGGTTCGTGCAGAAGGTGTTGGGATCCAAGACGGCCATCGGGCTGCTGCTCATGAACCAGGATGTGCTCAGCGGCATCGGCAACGTATATCGCGCAGAACTGTTGTTTCGGGCAGGTCTCGACCCGCATCGCCCAGGCAATAGCATCAGCCGCGAGCAGGTCGAGGCGATCTGGCGCGACTCCGTAAAGTTGCTCACCGTTGGCGTCGCCAAGGGCATCATGATTACCCGCGACGAGTTATTGACCAAGCGGCCAAACGTCGATCAGCGCTATTTCGTCTACAAGCGCGAGGGTCAGCCTTGCCGAGTCTGTGGCGTCAACGTGACCATCGAGCTCATGGCGGCCCGCAAACTCTATTGGTGCCCCGGCTGTCAGAGCTGAGCGACTAGCGAGGCTATTTCGGTCGGTGCCGGCTGCCCCAGGGGAGTGAAGGCCGCGAACCTCGCCTGAACGACAAGACGCTTCTCGGCTGTGTGCTTTGGCGTGCAGGTGGTCAGAGTCATCCAACGTTCTGTGGCTGGTGCGCCAGGATGCAGTGGATTCGCGGCAATCACAGAGCGATTCGACGGCCAGACCGTGAAGTTTCGAACCACCGAGTATCGATAGAACCCATCCTTGGTCTCTACATAGATCGAGTCGCCGGGCCTGAGTTTGTCTAGGTCGTTGAACGCTGCGCCATGCGTCGTGCGGTGGCCCGCGATGGCAAAGTTGCCGACTTCGCCGGGTAGTTGCGTTTCGGGGTAGTGGCCGGTGCCGAGCTTGTCTAGCACCCGCGGCACGCTCACACCCTCGGCGATCGGGCGAACCCAGTCGCGCCCTAGCGCTGGCGAGAGCACTCGAGCGAAAACCTGATCGGTCTCGGGCTTCTTGGCCAAAGACGGCACTTCGGCCACCGCACTCGAAGAAGGCGCCGGCGACCATCCGTGATCGAGGTCTGCAGCTAGTTGGCGCTGCTGGTATGCGTCGAGCAGGTTTTGACCCCACCCCTGCCATGCCCAAAGGCCAATGCTCGCGAGGCCGGCCAGAATCAGCAGTTGGGCGACTAAACGCCTAGAGAATGTGATTTTGCCGAACCGAGTGGTCATGTCTCGCAGTTTATTGGAGCGGGTGACGGGAATCGAACCCGCGTCATCGGTTTGGAAGACCGAGGCTCTACCATTAAGCTACACCCGCGTGGTAAACGCTGTAAAAGCGTTCAACATGACCATTCTATGGGATAGAGTAGTGAAGGTTGTTTTGCATGGCTCCGGCTGGCAAAAACACCGGGGTGTAGCGTAGTGGCTAGCGCGCCTGCTTTGGGAGCAGGATATCGCAGGTTCGAGTCCTGTCACCCCGACCACTTCTTCTGAAATCAAAAGCTCTCTTGCCACGAGAGAGCCATGCCCGAAATAAAGGAAGCAGCGTCGTGAAGACCACTGTTGAAAAAATAAAGCCAACTCGCGCCAAGCTCACCATCGAGGTGACTCCAGAAGAGTTTCGTCCGGCCATTGACCACGCTTACGAGCACATCGCCGAGACCGTAAACATCGCCGGATTCCGCAAGGGCAAGGTTCCAGCCGCTCTGCTCGACCAGCGCGTCGGCCGCGGTGCGATTCTCGCTCACGCAATCAACGACGGCCTGGATGGCATCTACCGCGACGCTCTCGAAGAGACCAAGCTTCGCCCACTGGGCAGCCCAGCAGCCAACGTGCTCGAGACCCCAGACGAGAAGACCTTTGAGGGCAACCTCAAGGTCGAGATCGAGGTCGAGGTTCGTCCAGAGATCAAGCTTCCTGACCTAAAGGGCCTCAAGGTCAAGGTCGACGAGGTAAAGGTCGGCGGCATCGAGGTTGAGGCAGAACTCGACGCGTTGCGCGCGCGCTTCGGCAGCCTAAAGTCGGTTGACCGCGCCGCCAAGAAGGGCGACTTCACCACCATCAACCTCACCGCAACCATCGACGGCAAGGTCGTCGACTCGGCAGAGAACATTTCTTATGAGATCGGTTCGGGCAACCTGCTCGACGGCATCGACGAGGCGCTAGACACCCTCACCGCCGGCGAATCCACCACCTTCCGCTCGAAGCTTGTTGGTGGCGAGAAGGCCGGCCAGGAGTCTGAGGTTTCGGTCACGCTGGTTGCTGTCAAGGAGCGCGAGCTTCCTGCAGCCGACGACGCATTCGCTCAGCTTGCATCGCAGTTCGACACCATCGCAGAGCTCAAGGCTGACATCGAGAAGCAGGTCGGCGAGGCCAAGCGTTACGGTCAGGGTGCTCAGGCACGCGACCTCATCGTGGAGCAGCTCGTTGCCAAGGTCGACGTAGCCGTATCTGACGAGGTCATCGAGGCCCAGGTTCACCAGCACCTCGAGGGCGAGGGGCGTCTCGAAGACGCCACCCACCGCGCCGAGGTCACCGCAGAGTCGATCCAGTCGTTCAAGACTCAGATGATTCTCGACGCCATCGCCGAGGCAGAAGACGTTCAGGTTAGCGAGCAGGACCTCCTTCAGTACCTGGTTCAGGCTTCGCGCGACTACGGCATGCAGCCAAACGACTTCATCAAGGCCGTTGACGAGAGCGGCCAGATTCCGGCTTTCGTCGGCGAGGTTGCTCGCCGCAAGGCCCTGGCGACCGTGCTTCAGTCGGCTGTGGTCACTGATGCAAAGGGTAAGGCCGTCGACATGGCAGCATTCATCACCGACGGTGCAGCCGATCTGGCCGAAGACCACGAGGGTCACGACCACTAGGCATCCGCGTTCTTTTGAGATGGCTCGCTTCGGCGGGCCATTTCGCTTTTCTGGGATGCCGCAACACGCTCTCTGCCCACGGCGAACACGGCCGCAGAACGTCGCCGTGTCGAAGTAGGTTTGTCTGGCTACCGAATCTTTAGGAGTGATCCATGGCCGACCACAGCGTTGAAAGCTGGATGCGCAACAGCGCGTTCGAGCGTTTGCTAAAAGACCGAATCATCTGGCTGGGCGACGAGGTTCGCGACGACAACGCCAACGACATCTGCGCCAAGATGCTTCTGCTCGCTGCAGAAGACTCGACCAAAGACATCTACCTATACATCAACTCGCCGGGCGGCTCAATCACCGCCGGTATGGCCATCTACGACACCATGCAGTACGTGCCGAACGATATCGTGACCGTTGGCATCGGCATGTGCGCATCGATGGGGCAGTTCTTGCTCTCGTCGGGAACCAAGGGCAAGCGCTACGCGACCCCAAACACCCGCGTGCTTCTGCACCAGCCCCACGGTGGCTTTGGCGGAACCGCCTCGGACATTCAGACCCAGGCCGACCTCATCGTGTCGATGAAGCACCAGCTTGCGTCGCTGACCGCCGAGCAGACCGGCAAGACTATCGAGCAGATCGAGGCTGACGGCGACCGCGACCGCTGGTTCACCGCGCAAGAGGCGCTCGAATACGGCTTCATCGACTTTATTCAGAAGTCGGCCGGCTCCGACACCGGCGTTGGCACCAAGAAGTAGGAGACCCGAGATGAACAAAGAATTTCTGAACCCGCAGTCTCGCTACATTCTGCCTTCGTTCACCGAGCGCACCTCATACGGCTATCGCGAGCAGAACCCCTACAACAAGCTGTTCGAAGACAGAATCATCTTCTTGGGTGTGCAGGTTGACGACGCATCGGCCGATGACATCATGGCCCAGTTGCTGGTGCTCGAGTCGCAAGACCCAGACCGCGACATCACCATGTACATCAACTCGCCGGGTGGTTCGTTCACCGCGATGACCGCAATCTACGACACTATGCAGTACATCCGCCCGCAGGTTTCTACCGTCTGTCTTGGCCAGGCAGCGTCGGCAGCCGCCGTGCTCTTGGCCGCAGGAGCGCCGGGGAAGCGTCTGGCCCTGCCGAACGCACGCGTGCTGATTCACCAGCCATCGAGCGGTGACGCAGGCCGCGGTCAGGCATCCGACATCGAGATTCAGGCCCGCGAGATCAACCGTCTGCGCGAGTGGCTCGAGTCGACCCTGTCGAAGCACTCAAAGCGTTCTGTCGAAGAAGTCAACCGCGACATCGACCGCGACAAGATTCTCACCGCCGCCGAGGCTCTCGAATACGGCCTTATCGACCAGGTTTTGACCTCGCGCAAGAACGCCTAAAGCGGCTCTGCCTAGCGCGTTTTGCCTGATTTCGCGGATATGCTTGTCTCATGACCAAGCTCGGTGAATCCAGCGACCTGCTGAAGTGTTCGTTCTGCTCGAAGACGCAGAAGCAGGTTCGCAAGCTAATTGCCGGGCCAGGCGTCTATATCTGCGACGAGTGCATCGAGCTTTGCAACGAGATCATCGAAGAAGAGCTCGGCGAGGCGATTGCCCAAGAGGTCGAAGAACTCGACCTGCCGAAGCCAAAAGAAATCTATGCGTTTCTCTCTGAGTATGTGATTGGGCAAGACCAGGCGAAGAAGGCCCTATCGGTTGCGGTTTACAACCACTACAAGCGCATCAAGTCACGCGGAACCCTAACCGCTGCCGGCAAAGAGCACGACTCGATCGAGATCGCCAAGTCGAACATCCTCATGGTGGGCCCAACCGGTTGCGGCAAGACCCACCTCGCCCAAACCCTTGCCAAGCGCCTCAACGTGCCATTCGCCGTTGCCGACGCAACATCCCTCACCGAGGCCGGCTACGTCGGCGAGGATGTCGAGAATATTCTGCTCAAGCTTTTGCAGGCTGCCGACTTTGACGTAAAGCGCGCCGAGAGCGGCATCATCTACATCGACGAGATCGACAAGATCTCGCGCAAGGCCGAGAACCCATCGATCACCCGCGATGTTTCGGGCGAGGGCGTGCAGCAGGCCCTGCTCAAGATTCTTGAGGGAACAGTTGCATCCGTGCCGCCGCAGGGCGGCCGCAAGCACCCTCAGCAAGAGTTCATTCAGATCGACACCACCAACGTGCTCTTCATCGTTGCTGGAGCGTTCGCCGGTCTCGAAGAGATCATCGCCAACCGCGCTGGCAAGAAGGGCATCGGCTTCGGAGCCGAGATCTCTGGCAAGGCCGAGCAGCGCGACATCTTCTCGCAGGTTCAGCCCGAAGACCTTCGCAAGTTCGGTTTGATTCCCGAGTTCATCGGCCGTCTGCCGGTAATCGCATCGGTCGAGCCACTCGACCGGGCTGCCCTGATCAAGATTCTGACCGAGCCTCGCAACGCCCTGGTCAAGCAGTACGAGCGCATGTTCGAGCTCGACGGCTTTGAGCTTGAGTTTGCCCAGGATGCCCTCGAGTCGATCGCCGACATGGCCGTGGCCCGCGAAACCGGTGCCCGCGGTCTGCGCGCAATCATGGAAGAGATCCTCGGCCCAATCATGTTTGAGATTCCAGGCAACGAGATTCAAGGCCTAGTGACGATCACCAAGGCCGTCGTCGAGGGCAAAGAGACCGCCAAGGTTTCGGAGTTCCGCTCGGTTCGCCAAGAAAAATCGGCCTAGTTCGAGCCCAGCTCGAAACCGAAAGGCTCACAGATGGCAGGCAAACTCGGTGACCTCAGGGCACCCATCCTCGCTGGTTTAGTTGCCACGGTAACCGGCACCGCGGCGTCGATGGGCGTCGTGCTCACGGGATTCAACTCAATCGGTGCGACCCCGGCTCAAAGCATCTCGATGGTTGCCATCATGCTCGCAATCTATGGCGGCCTCTCAATCATTCTCTCGCTGGCATTCAAGATGCCGCTCTCGATCGTCTGGAGCACACCAGGTGCCGCCCTGCTGCTCGCATCTGGGTCGTTGCACCTCAACTTTCAGAACGTCGTCGGTGCGTTTGTGTTCACGGGCGCGATGCTTGTGCTCACGGGTCTATGGCCGGCACTCGGCCGCCTGGTGATGCGAGTGCCTAAGTCGATCGCCTCGGCAATGCTGGCTGGCGTCATCTATGCGTTCTGCGTAGCCCCGTTTGTCACGGCCAGCCAGTACTGGCAGATTATTCTGCCGGTGCTCGTGGTCTGGCTGGTGCTTTATCGTTTCGCGATGGTCTGGGCGGCACCGGTTGCCATCCTGCTCTGCTACGTGCTTATCTCGATCGACCTGCACGTGACGGTAGACGTGGCCAGCATCGTGCCGCAGATATCGCTGGTCACGCCAACCTTTAGCTGGCAGGCCATCGTGGGCGTCGGCATTCCGCTCTACCTGGTCACCATGGCGAGCCAGAACATCCCGGGCATCGCAATCATGAAGTCTTTCGGCTACGAGGTTCCGTTCAGGCCCACGATGATTGCCACGGGTGCCGGGTCACTTATCGCAACCCTGTTTGGCGGATACGCGGTGAACCTCGCGGCCATCACCGCGGCCATCAACGCCAACGAGCAGGCGCACAAGAATCCCGCGAAACGCTGGATTGCCGCCGTTGCAGGGGGAGTGTTCTACCTCGTGATGGCGATTACGGCTGGGGCTACGGTCTCGTTCGTTCTTCAGGTTCCGCACGAGCTGTTGTTGGCATCCTCGGGTATTGCACTGTTTGCGACCATCGCGTCGGCATTCGCGAACATCGTCGAGGTGCCAGATCAGCGCCTCGCGGCGGTAATCGCGTTTCTCGTGGCGTCCAGCGGCGTGAGCTTTTTTGGGGTTGGCTCGGCCTTCTGGGCGCTGATGGCGGGCATCCTGGTATGGCAGGTGCTTGAGGTCCGCACCAAGGCTAATCCCGTCTAGAGCAGTCCGCGGCGCTTCAACAGCGGCTGGATGTCGGCATCCTGGCCACGGAAGTTGCGGTACATCTGCTTGGCCTCGATCGAACCACCGCGACTTAGTAGCAGGTTGCGGAAGCGCTCACCGTTTGCCCGAGTCAGGCCGCCATTGTTCTTGAACCACTCGACCGTGTCGGCGTCGAGCACCTCAGACCAGATGTAGCCGTAGTAGCCGGCCGAGTAGCCACCCGCAAAGATGTGCGAGAAGTAGGTCGAACGATAGCGGGTTGGCACTGGCGGGTAATCGAGCCCGTAGTCCGCGATTGCCTTGGCTTCGAATGCCTCGACGTCATCGATCACGGTGTCTTCGTCGATTTCGTGCCAAGCCAGATCGAGGATGGCGGCCGCTAGGTAAGAAGTCGTTGCGTGGCCCTCATTGAACGTGGATGCCCGGTTGAGGTTGTCGATCCATTCCTGAGGAAGCGGTTCGCCGGTGACGTGGTGCTTGGCGTAGTTTGCGACGACCTCGGGCCAGAGAATCCACATCTCGTTGACCTGCGAAGGAAACTCGACGAAGTCGCGAGGGGTGCTCGTGCCCGAGAAGCGCGGGTAGGTGACGTTCGAGAGCATGCCGTGCAGTGCGTGACCAAACTCGTGAAAGAGAGTGGTGGTCTCGTCGAAGGTCAACAGGGTCGGCTGGCCGGCAGGCGGCTTTGGAATGTTGAGGTTGTTGACGATGACCGGCAGCTGACCGAGCAGGTGGTTCTGGTCAACGAGGTTGTTCATCCAGGCTCCGCCGCGCTTTGAGTCGCGGGTGTAGAAGTCACCGATGAAGAGCGAGAGTGGCGAGCCATCCTCGTTGAAGACCTCGAAGACGCGCGCCTCTGGGTGGTAGGCGACCAGGTCGGGGCGCTCTTGAAAGGTGATGCCGAAGAGCTTGGTGGCGGCCCAGAAGACGCCGTCTTTCAGCACGCGCTCGAGCTCAAAGTAGGGTTTGAACTTGGTGGTGTCGATGTTGTACTTCTCGGCACGCACGCGCTCGGTATAGATGTCCCAGTCGGCGGCGCTGAGCTCGAACTTGCCGCCATCTGCGTCGATGGCCGACTGCAGGTCAGCGCCCTCGCGGCGTGCGTTGCGCACGGCGGCCGGGGCGATCTGGCGCAGCATTGCGTGCACGTTGGCCGGGGTCTCGGCGGTGCGGTCCATCAATACGTATTCTGCGTGGCTGTTTACGCCGAACAACTTTGCTCGCTTGGCGCGCAACTTGGTGATCTCTAGCACGAGCTTGCGATTGTCGTGGTCATTGCCGCGAAGACCCTTGCTCATCGAGGCGGTGACGATTCGCTGGCGCAGCTCGCGGTTGGTCAGGCTCTCGAGCAGCGGGTGCCCGGTGAAGTTGACCATGGTGATGAGCCACTTGCCGTCGAGGCCTCGGTCGGCTGCTGCGGCCGCCGCTGCGGCGATCTGGTTGTCGCTCAGCCCCGCGAGCTCGGCAACGTCGTCGACGACGATCGCGAGGTCATTGGTGTCTGCCAGCAGGTTCTGCTCAAACTGGGTTTCGAGCTTCGAGAGCTCTTCGTTTAGGCCCATCAGTTCGGTGCGCTGCTCTGCCGTGAGGTGGGCGCCCGACTGGATGAAGTCTTGATAGTAGCGCTCTAGCAACCAGGCCGATTCTTCGTCGAGGCCAAGCGAATCCTTGCGCTCGTGCAGGGTCTTAATGCGCGCAAATAGGTCTGGGTTCAGGCGAATCGTGTCGCTGTGTGCCGAGAGCTTAGGTGCGATTTCTGCCTGGATTGCGTCGAGTTCGTCGCTCGTGTCGCTGGATGACTTGTTGAAGAACACGAAGAGCATGCGCTCTAGGAGCTTGCCCGATCGCTCGAGTGCGACGATGGTGTTCTCAAAGGTTGCCGTGCCACTGGCCAGGATTGCATCGACCTCAGCAAGTTGCTCTTCGCAGCCGGCGTAGAACGCCGGGAGGTAGTGCTCCTCGCGAATCTGGGCGAATGGAGGCAGCTCGTAAGGCAGGGTGCTGCGCTGGGCAAATGGGTTTTCGGCGTCGAAAGTCATGACGCCTAGCCTAACTACTGCTCGGCGACTGGAGCGAGCACTACGTCGGTTAATGCCAATTCGTCACCGGCAACCAAGGCGAGCGCGGCGATGCGGCCGACGGCTCTGAGGTCGCCGGCCAGAAGCTCGAGTTTGGCGAGTTCTGCTGGGCCGGCGGCCAGAGTGGCGCTGCTCACGTCGGCCTTCATCGAGACCTTGGCATCGCTCTTTGCCTTGCGGATTCCGAAAAGCGCACGCGATGCCAGGTCGAGCAGGCCGGCGTTCGTCTCGTCGAGTCCATCGGCAATCTCGCCAGCCGTCGGCCAGGCCGCGCGGTGAATCGAACCGGAGGTCTGCCACCAGCTCCAAGCTTCATCGGTGGCAAAAGGCAAGAACGGCGCGAACAGACGCTGCATCACGTGTAGCGCTTGACGAAGTGCGGTGGTCGCCGACGCCTGCTGAGC
>JBEGJS010000026.1:0-3380 GCA_041184485.1 Actinomycetota bacterium
AACTTGCCTAGGCCTCTTGGCGCTTCACAAGCGAGCGGCCGGCCAGCAGGTGACCGACGAAGCCGATCACCAGAGCCAAGAACACTCCGATGTTGCTGTAGTACCAGTCGCCTGGGTTGTCTGCGGTGAAACCGAGCGCCCTAAACAGGTAGCCCTCCCAGGTGGTCCAGGCGAGGCTGGTGTCTGGGCTCACGATAAAGCCGAGACCGACCACGGTGCCCACGACCATAGCCAGCAAGCCAGACCAGTTGACGGCACCGTAGCGACCCTTAGGCGTGTAGAGGTCGGCGTCGGTGTAGTCCTTCTTGCGCAGAACGAGGTCGGCGATAAAGACGCCGGTCCATGCGGCAATCGGAGTGCCCAGGATGTACAGGCCGGCCTGGAATGGCCAGAAGAAGTCTGCGGCGATGAACACGAAGTAGATGGTTCCGAGAATCATCAGCACGCCATCAAGGCCAGCGGCGGCCGCACGCGGCACCTTGACGCCCATGGTGAGCAGGGCTAGGCCAGACGAGTAGATGTCTAGAATCGCACCACCCAAGAAGCCGATTAGCACCACGAGCAAGAACGGAAGCAAGAACCACTCGGTGCCGGCGGGCAGAGCAACCAGCAGTGCGCCGATTGGGTCGCCGCCGATGTTCTTGGCGATGTCTGGGTTCGAAGCTGCCAGCAAGAAACCGTAAACCACGAGGATGATCGGGGCGATAGCCGCTCCAAAGGTTGTCCAACCCCAGATCGACTTGCCAGATGCATTGCGTGGCAGGTAGCGCGAGTAGTCGGCGCCGCTGTTGACCCAGCCGAGGCCGAATGCGGTGGCGGCATAGACGACGGTTGCAACGAAGGTCGTGGTCGTGCCGGCCTTTAGGGCGCCGAGGCTCGAAAGGTTGACGCTAGGCAGAGTCAGCGCGATGAACACCACGGTCAGCAAGACGCCGGCCAGGGTGATCCACTTCTGAATGCGCATGATGACCTTGAAACCGAAGACGCCAGAGAAGACTGTGGTGCCTGCCAGCAGCACGAACGCGGCCAGCTTGCCATAAATGTTGTCTTGGCCCCAGTTCCAGCCGAGCTTGCCCATTACGGTGTTCGAGGCCAGAACGCCAAGAGCAACCAGCGCGATCTCCCAGCCGACCAGCAGCAGGTAAGAGACAGCACTCGGCAGGGCGTTGCCGAAGAAACCAAAGGCCGCACGCGAAACGACCATGGTGGGTGCCGAGCCGCGCTTGCCGGCGAGGGCAACAAGGCCGACGAGTGCAAAAGAGAAGACGATTCCAATGATGGATGCGGCCGTCAACTGGCCGAAGTTGAGGCCGAAGCCAAAGATCCAGCCGGCCATCGAGATGCCAAAGAGCGAGATGTTCGATGCAGCCCACGGCCAGACCTGGCCGCTTGGCTTGCCGTGACGTTCAGATTCTGGAATGACGTTTAGGCCGTTTTGTTCGACAGAGAGATTGCTCTCGTTTGCCATAGTTTTCTCCAACTACGAGGGGACCACCGAGGTTTTCGGTTGCGGCTAGGTTACCGCCCAACGAGCGCGGATGGCGGCATTTAGCCGCCTAGAGCCCGAGCTCGGCGCGTGTGGGGCCCTGCGCGCCACCGCGGCGCTGCACGCAAATGCCGGCCGCCCGGTTGGCGATTTCGAGCGACTCACGCCAGCCTCGACCCTCGGCGAGCATCGCAATCATGGTGCCGGTGTGCACGTCGCCGGCGCCGGTCGAGTCGACCGGCGTCACGGGGGTGGTCGGCACCACGATTCGGCGCTCGCCGCACTCCCAGAACTCGCATCCCTGCGCGTTGAGTCTGCGCACGAACAGCGCGCGATCGGTTGGCAGCGATGGCATGGCCTCGAATTCGCGCTCGTTCGCGGTGATGCAGAACGCCTCGGCGCGCAGAAATGCGACCACCTCTGGGTCGAGTTCGCCAACCAGAGGACCCGGGTCAAAGAACAGCGCCGCTCCGTTGAGCGGGTTAGAGAGCAGCCAGTCGCCGAGCACCTTGCGCGAGCTCGGATAAACCATGTCGTAGCCGGCCAGATAGACCGCATCGGTTGGTCCGAGCTTTATCGAGGCGAGGTGCTCCGGGCTCCAGTAGGCCTCGGCCCCCGAGTGGGTCACAAAGGTGCGCTCGCCGTTTGGCTCGACCATCGTGAAGCAGAAGCCAAGGTCGCGGCCAGCATACGTGTGGCCACCGAACTCGATGCCCTCGGCCTTCATCTGGGCAAGCAGGGTCTGCGAGTGCGGGCCATCGCCGTTCGAATCGGCGTGCACCACGTGCAGGCCCATCCGGGCTGCCGCCGACTCGATGTTGAAGACGCCGCCGATGACCTCGAGCGCCTCGGTTGCCAAGACGTCGCCGCCCGGCTCTGGCAGGGCCGGCACGAAGGCCATGATGTCAACCAGCGCGCTGCCGAAAGACACCACCCTGGTGAATCGTTGCTCAGTCATGTTTGCGACCCCTGAAAGCCACGAGCCGCTCGGCCCGCTCGTTGAGTTCGAGTGTATTCGTGGTCAGCACGAACTCGCTTGCCCAGTCCATCTGGCTCGACCAGCCGCCACAAGCGGCAACCATGGATGCGGCGATCGCGGCGATGGTGTCTGAGTCTCCCCCGAGCTTCGCTCCCCAGAGCGCGGCCTGGTATGGGTCTTCGGGCGAGAGCGCGGCCAGGGCCACGGCGGTCGCCACCGACTGTTCACTCTCGAGGCTCGTGCCCAGGTTGCCCTCGAGGTATTCGAGCCCGAAGTGCTCGCCGAGCGTGGCGAAGACCGCCGAGATTTCACCAAAGCCGGCGTCTCGCAGCCGAGCAAAGACGCTCTGCCCGAAGTCTGCGCCCATGAGCTCGGCCTGCAGTTCGGCGGCGATGAAGCCCACGTTGAATGCGGTGTCGAGGTCGAAGTCGTCGAGCCCGGCCGAGATGACCACGGCCACGAAGGTGGCGGCGACGTTGGCCTGCCAGGAGTTGTGCGAGATGCGATTCACCGCGCGCACCTGATCGACCAAAAACTGTGCCTCGGTGGCCGGAATCACCGAGTTGATCAAACCGACCGCGGGGATTCGCATCGAGGCGCCATTGGTTGTGCCGGCCAGCGAGACATTCGCGGCACCTTCGGCAGCCACCAACTCGAGCGCGGCCTTGGTTGACGGCCCGAGCAGGTCGAGCGAGCCCTTGGCCTGCATGAGTGCCTCCCACTCGAGCAGGCTCGCGGCAAACGCATCCGAGTCGAATTCGCCGTCGTGGTCAATCAGGTGGTCGGCCAAAAGAAGCGCCTGATCGGTGTCGTCGGTGATTGTGCCGGCGGGCAGATTGGGGCAGATTTCGTGGTCGCTGGGGGCCTTCACAAAAACACCCTCTGCCAAAAGCGCGGATGCACGCTCACGCGAAA
>JBEGJS010000027.1:0-5344 GCA_041184485.1 Actinomycetota bacterium
GTCGACTGAATCTGCGCATCCTGAGTCTCGCCCTCGATGCCGTGGTTGAACGAGTGGTTGTTGCTCGTGCCGTCTCGGTTGCTCTCGCCGTTGCCCTGGTTGTGCTTGACGTTGTATGAGACTAGGTCGTGCACGGTAAAGCCGTCGTGGGCGGTGACGAAGTTGATCGCACCGAGCGGGCCGTGCGGCCCATCGACGACATCGCGCGAACCGGCGAGGCGGGTGGCGATGTCTGCGATTCCGTTGTTGTGCTTGCCGCTGTAGCGGGCGTCGCCGATGTCGCTGAGCCAGAACTTTCGCACGCTGTCGCGGTAGCGGTCATTCCACTCGGGCATTCTGTCCGGAAAGTTTCCGGTCTGCCAGCCACCGAGGCCGACATCCCAGGGTTCGACGATGAGTTTGGCCTGGCTCAAGACGGGATCGCTGACCATCTGCTGCAGCAAAGGGTGGTTTGGGTTGAACTGATTGGTCTCGTCGCGAGCCAGGGTGGCCGCTAGGTCGAACCTGAAGCCGTCGACCTGCATCTCCTCGGTCCAGTAGCGCAGCGAGTCAAGGGTGAGCTGAACCACGCGCGAATTCGAAAAGTCGAGCGAGTTGCCGCAACCGGTGGTGTCGTGAAAGTTGCCGAACTCGTCTTGGCGATAGTAGGCCGAGTTGTCGAGGCCACGAAACGAATAGGTGAGGCCGCGGTTTCCGCCCTCAGCGGTGTGGTTATAGACGACGTCGAGCAAAACCTCGATGCCGGCTCGGTGCAGCTCGCGAATCGCGGTCTTGAGCTCGTCGACGATCGCCTGCGGGCCTGATTCGATTGCCACCGCCGATGCATAACGAGGGTGCGGGCTGAAGAAGTTGATGCTGTTATAGCCCCAGTAGTTGATAAGGCCCATGTTCATGAGGCGTGGCTCACTGATGAACATGTGAATCGGCAGTAGCTCGACGGCGGTAATGCCAAGGCGGGTGAGGTGCTCGATCGTGCTCGGGTGTCCCAGCGCGGCGTAGGTGCCGCGAAGGTCATCCGGAATTTCGGGGTTCAAACGGGTGAGGCCACGTGGGTGAGCCTCATAGATGACGGTCTCGGCGAGTGGCGTGTTTGGCTTGGCCACGTTTTGCCAGTCGAACTTGTCTGAGATGCCAACGTTGACGTAGTCGCGGGCAGACTCGCGAATAACACCGCGAGCATATGGGTCGATCAGGTTTAGGGTCTCGTTGAAGCCGTCGCGAGGGCCGTCGGGGCCGGCTGCGCGAATCGCGTACTTGACGCCTGGCACGAGCAGCTTGTCTTTGGCTGCCCAAATATCGTTCTCGCCGCGGGAGAGTTTGATGCTCTTGACCACGGTTCTGAAGTCGTTGGGGTCGAGCACATTGCACAGAATCTCTGTTGCCGCGCTTGAATAAACCGCGATGGTTCCGCCCCCGCTACCGAAAGTCAGGCCGAGAGCGGGCTCGCCGCTTCGATTGATTTCAGACATTAACACCACGCGATTGAAAAGGCTTACAGAGAGGGAATAGGTTCAATCTTAGGCGTGGATTGTTTCACGGAATGTCATTTCAGCGGTCATTGGCGGGCACAATGCGTGCCTAGAAACTAGGCTTTTGACATGGCCGTTTATCTAGACAACGCTGCCACCACGCCGATTCGGCGGGAGGTTCTCGAGGTGCTCACAAGCCACCTCGGAGTTGTTGGCAACCCATCTGCCGTGAATAGTTTCGGTCAGGCGGCGCGCCGCTTGGTCGAAGAGGCTCGCGAAGAGATCGCCCGCGCCGTAAACGCCAATCGCAACGAGGTCATCTTTCTCTCTGGTGGCACCGAGGCTGACAATCTCGCGATCAAGGGCCTATTTGAGGCTAGAAACAAGGATGCTTCGCGTCCGCTCGTGATTTCGGTGGCAACAGAGCACCACGCGGTAGTCGAGGCAGTTGAATACCTAGAGAAGCACGGCGCCGAGACCTGGTGGATTCCGGTCGACTCGCGCGGTGTTCTCAATCTCGAGGCCCTCAGCGGCTTTTTGGCCGTGCGCGGCGGCGATGTATCTCTCATCTCTGCCATGTGGGCCAATAACGAGACCGGCGTCGTGACAGACATTCCTGCCCTAGTGGCTCTGGCCTCCGCGCACGGTATCCCCGTGCACAGCGACGCGGTGGCCGCCTTCGGTCACGTTCCAGTCGACTTCGCGGCATCCGGGTTGGCCGCCCTGAGCATCACGGCACACAAGATTGGCGGCCCCGTCGGCATTGGTGCGCTGCTGGTCTCGCGCGCGACCGAACTGGGTGCGCAGATTCACGGTGGCGGGCACGAGCGTGGAATGCGATCGGGAACCCTCAACGCGGCAGGCGCCAAGGCCTTTGGCAAGGCAGCTTCGATTGCGGTGGCCGAGCTCGCCGAGGAGTCATCCAGGTTTTCGGCGCTGACCGCACAGGTCGTTGCCGGCGTTCTAGAGATCGCGCCAGAGGCTCGCTTCTCGCGGGGAGACGCCGACGGACTGCCCAATAACGCACACTTCACCTTCGCCGGTTGCAGCGGAGACTCGCTGCTCTTCTTGCTCGATCAGGCAGGTGTAGCGGTTTCGAACGGATCGGCTTGTCAGGCTGGCGTCGCAGCGGCCTCGCACGTGCTTTTGGCCATGGGTCGCGACGAGGCAGAGGCTTCTGGTTGCCTGCGCATCACACTCGGATGGCAGAACACGCCGAGCGACATCGACGCACTTCTCAAGGCTCTTCCACAAGCGCTCGCGGGGGCTCGCAAGGCGGGTTTGCCAAACTAGAATTGAGCCATGAAGGTTCTTGCGGCAATGTCTGGCGGGGTGGACTCCGCCGTTGCCGCAGCCAGGGCGGTTGAGGCCGGCCACGAGGTAGTTGGCGTGCACCTTGCCCTAAGTCGAATGCCAGGCACTCTGCGCACCGGTTCGCGCGGTTGCTGCACGATCGAAGACTCCATGGATGCCCAGCGGGCCGCAAATATCCTCGGCATTCCCTACTATGTGTGGGACTTCTCGGAGCGATTCAAAGCCGACGTGGTCGACGACTTCATTGCCGAATACCAGGCTGGCCGCACACCCAACCCCTGCATGCGCTGCAACGAGCGCATTAAGTTTGCCGCGCTGCTCGAGAAGGCGCTCGCGCTGGGTTTTGACGCAGTCTGCACCGGCCACTACGCATCCGTGATTACGGGCGAGAGCGGTGGCCTCGAGCTGCACCGTGGCCTCGACGCCGCCAAAGACCAGAGCTACGTGCTCGGGGTATTGACCACCGAGCAACTGGCGCACTCGATGTTTCCGCTTGGGGCTACCGCCTCTAAAGCCGAGGTTCGCGCAGAGGCATCGGCCCGCGGCCTCGCGGTGGCGCAGAAGCCCGACTCATATGACATTTGCTTTATCCCGGATGGCGACACCCAGGGTTGGCTATCTGAGCGCGTCGGCGAGGCAGAGGGCGAGATCGTAGATCGCTTCGGTGAGGTCTTGGGCAAGCACCTGGGCGCGCACAACTTCACCGTCGGCCAGCGCAAGGGCCTAAACATTGGCAAGCCAGCAGCCGACGGCCGCCCGCGCTACGTGCTCGAGGTTCAGCCGCGTTCGAACCGAGTGGTGGTTGGTCCTCAAGAGGCCCTGGCCGTGACAGAACTCGCGGGCAGCCGGTTCACCTGGTGCGGCGTTGGGCCGGCAGACCCATCCGTGTGGTTTGACTGCGAGGTGCAGGTGCGTGCGCACTCGGCCAGCGAGCCCGCCACCGCTGCGGTCGTTGATGGCGAGCTAGTCGTCAAGTTGCCAAAGCCGCTGCACGGTGTCGCCCCCGGCCAGACCGCAGTGATCTACGTTGGCACCAGGGTGCTCGGCCAGACAACCATCGACAGAACCGTGGCCGCCGATCTGGTGGCGTCGTGACCCACGAGGATGCCGCCAAGCGCGTCGCCGAGCTGGTCGACGAGATCAACCGTCACCGGCGTGCCTACTACGAAGGCAACACGGTGCTGGTCAGCGACGCCGACTACGACGCCATGCTTCAAGAACTCGAGCGCCTAGAGGCGGAGTTTCCTGATCTAATCACGGGCGACAGCCCAACCCAGACTGTAGGTGGCGTCGCCAACCAGGTCTTTTCGCCGGTGACTCACGCGGCACGCATGTGGTCGCTCGACAACGTGTTCAGCGACGACGAAATGCGCGAGTGGCTGGGCAGGGCAGCCGGGCCATACCTCTGCGAACTCAAGATCGACGGCCTCGCGATCAACCTGCGATACGAAAACGGCATCCTGGTTTCGGCTGCCACCCGCGGCGATGGCGTGGTTGGCGAGGACGTCACCCAGAACGTTTTGACGATTGAAGGAATCCCCAGAAGGCTCGATGGCGATGGCCACCCGCCGCTAGTTGAGATTCGCGGAGAGATTTTCTATCGCCTCGCCGACTTCGACAAACTCAACGAGTCGTTGATTGCAGAGGGCAAAGCACTGTTCGCAAACCCACGCAACTCTGCCAGTGGTTCGCTACGCCAAAAAGACCCCAAGGTCACCGCGAGTCGACCGCTGCGCATGCTCGTGCACGGCATCGGCGCCTGGGATGACGCCCCACTTCGCAACCAGAGCGAGCTCTATGGTCTGCTAGCTTCGTGGGGGCTACCCACATCCGAGCGGTTCAAGGTGGCGAACACCGCCGACGAGGTGCTCGCCTACATCGCCGAGTTTGCCGCCAAGCGCCACTCGCTCGAGCACGAAATCGATGGCGTAGTGGTCAAGGTCGACGCTCTCGCCGCCCAGCAGGATCTTGGTTTTACCTCACGCGCGCCACGCTGGGCCATCGCCTACAAGTACCCGCCCGAGCAAGTGAACACCAAACTGCTCGACATTCGCATCGGCATCGGCCGCACTGGCCGCGCAACCCCATACGCTGTGGTTTCCCCGGTCAAGGTCGCCGGTTCAACCGTTGAGTTCGCCACGCTGCATAACCAGGATGTCGTCAAGGCCAAGGGAGTGCTGATCGGCGACACGGTTGTGTTGCGCAAGGCCGGCGACGTGATTCCCGAGATCCTCGGCCCGGTCGTGCAACTTCGCGATGGCAGCGAGCGCGCGTTCGTAATGCCGAGTGTGTGCCCAGCCTGTGGAGCTCCGCTCGCACCATCGAGCGACGGCGACGTCGACCTTCGTTGCCAGAACGCCGCCGGTTGCCCAGCGCAACTCACCGAGCGAGTCGCCTATATCGGTTCTAGGGGAGTGCTCGACATCGAGGCTCTCGGCTACGTGGCAGCGGCCGCTCTTACCCAACCGCTAGACGCCGAGACGGCGCCGCTCAAGAACGAGGCCGACCTCTTTGACCTGACTCTCGAGGCGCTGCTGCCGATTCGAGCGCACGTTCTAGAC
>JBEGJS010000028.1:0-8557 GCA_041184485.1 Actinomycetota bacterium
GATCACCAGGATGTCACAATTGCGCGCCGAAACCGCAGCCATGTCTGGCCGCTTGGTCGCATCGCGGTCGCCATCAGCGCCAAACAACATCAGCACCTTGCCCGATGTGACCTTGCGCACGGCCTGAAGCGTCTTTTCGAACGCGTCTGGGCTGTGGCCAAAATCGACATAAACGTCTGGGCCCGAGGCGCCAGTAACTCGCTCGGTGCGGCCCGGCAGGAAGGCCTCGATGCCTTCATCTATCGCGGCTGCAATCTCGCCGAAGCCAAAACCGGCCTCAACCAGCATCGCTATCGCGAGCCCCGCATTAGCCGCCATGTGTGCGCCGATTATTGGCACGCTCGAGTTGAGCGTCGAGCCGTCTGGTGCGGTGAGTTCAAAGGATGTCGCCGATGGCACCTCGCCCGTGACACGGAGGTTCCAATCCGCGGCGCGATCCGGTCTGCTGCTGAATGTCACGACGGGAATCTGGCTGGCCTCGGCAAATCTCGTGCCGTACTCAGAATCGAGGCAAACGACTCCTCGTGCCGCGCGACGAGGGGTGAAGAGCTCTGCCTTGGCGGCAAGGTACTCATCCATGTCGGCGTAGTCATCTAGGTGGTCGTGGCTAAGGTTCGTGAAACCGGCCACGTCGAAAAAGAGCCCGTCGACGCGCAGTTGCGAAAGCGCCTGAGCGCTCACCTCGATGGCAACGGCAGTGCAGCCCTTCTCTTTCATGCGCGCAATCAGGGCCTGCATCTCGGTCGACTCCGGGGTGGTGAGGCGGCTGACGATCACCTCGCCGGCGATGTGGCGCTCGGCCGTCGAGGTCAGACCCGTGGTCTCTCCGAGCTGGCGAAGAATGCCCTCGAGCAGGTATGAAGTCGAGGTCTTGCCGTTGGTGCCGGTCGTGGCAAACAGCTTTGGCATGGTGCCGCGAAGGTTGCCATAGACGTAGGCGGCAAGATCGCCGAGGTGGGCTCTAGGGTTGTTGAGCAGCACGAGCGGAAGGTGCTCTGCGCCAGCGAAGCCCGCAACGATTTCGAGCCCGGCGGCATCCGAGATGACGGCGACCGCGCCTTGGGCCACCGCCTTTTCGATGAAGTTTGCGCCGTGCGTCTTCTTGCCAGGCATCGCCACGAACAAATCGCCAGCTCGAAGGTCGCCAGTATTCATGCTGATGCCGGTCATGGAAACTGAGCCGAGCTCACGAACGAATCGAAGCTCGAACTGCTCGACAAGTTCGGCAAGGCTAACGGGGCGAACGTGCTCGGGTCGCAAGATTGGCGGAATGGACTCTGCTGGCTTGTCGTTCATTCGCATCCTCTCTTTCTGCTCGCCGAAACTAGTTGGTTAAATCAAAGCGCATGGGCTACCACTGCTCTGGTAGCCACTTGCTCTTGGTGGTTGAGGGCGGAACCCGGTAGGTCCGCAAAACTTGCTGCATGATGGCCTTGAACGGTGGAGTCGCACCGAGCGAGTTGCTGAAGGTCACCGGCTTGAAGAGGGTCACTGCCACGACGTACTGAGGGTCGTTGGCCGGCACGAGGCCAATGAACGAGATCGCGTGGCGAATACCGTAGTAGCCGTTGGGCTCGCGAACCTGGGCGGTTCCCGACTTGCCGCCGATGCGGTAGCCCGGCACGGATGCGGTGTGGCCGATGCCCCCGTGCTCAACAACCTTCTCGAGCATGTTTATGACAGAGGCTGCTGTAGCGGGCTTGATGACCTTGGTTCCGGCGGCCACTGGGGTTGGCGTGAACTTACCGCTGGCATCCTTGCAACCGGCAACCAGTCGAGGCTCGAGTCGCACGCCGCCGTTGGCGATGGTCTGAAACGCCATGGCCATCTGAATCGGGGTGACACCAACACCCTGCCCGAACATCGACACCTTGTCGGTCATCTTGTCCCAGGTATCAGGGTCGCGCAGCAGGCCGCTCGACTCGCCCTCGAAGCCAACAGTGGTTCTCGAACCGAAGCCAAATTTCTTAAGGTACTTGAATCGAGTAGCCCTTGGCACCTTGCCGCCGATTTGAATGATTCCAGTGTTCGACGAGTCCCTCAAGACACCGGTGAGGGTGAGTTTTTCGGGCTGGTGGAGCTCTGAGTCTTGGATGTACCCACCAAACGGCAAGATAATCCTGAACGGGGCCACCACTCGGGTGGCAGGGGTCGCCTTGCCCGTATCCACGGCGATCGAGGCCGTGATTGCCTTCATTGTCGAACCTGGTTCGAATGCGGTCTGAAAAATCCTCGCACCGCGGTTGGCCGGTCTGACCGCCCCGGGCTTGTTCGGGTCAACGCTTGGAGCCTCAGCGGCGGCAAGAATGTTGCCGGTCTTGACCTCGACGACCACAGCGGTTCCCCACTGAGCCTGCTCGGATGCCACGTAGTTGAGCATCACCTGCTGGGCGTAGTACTGCAGTGCGCTATTGATGGTGAGCACGACGTTCGAGCCATTGCGCGGAGCCTTAGAGACGATTGCCGATGACGGAATTCGAATACCATCGACGGCGCCCTTCTCATAGGTCTCCTGCCCGTCGACTCCGTGCAGACAGTCGTTGCTCGTCAGCTCGAGGCCGGCCAGCGGAACCGCGTCTTGCCCGACGAAACCGATGATGTTGCCCGCGACCGCACCGTTGGGGTAGACCCGAGATGGAATCGCGTCATAGAACAGCCATGGCACGTTTAGGGCCTGCAGTTGTCGATAGACAGAGGCATCCACGCGCTTTGCGATGTTGGAGTATTTGCTGGTGCCTACGAGCTTTGCGAGCACCTTGGCTTTGCTCATTTTGAGCAGGGATGCGATCTCGCCAGCCGCCTGATCGACCGTGACGGTGACATCCTGGCCGTTTTCTTTCACGGTGTAGTCGGTCACGATATTTGGCGCGGCATTCACGTCGTAGCGAAGAATCGTCTGAGCTAGCACGTTGCCGCCGTTGTCGACAATCTCACCTCTAATGGCGGGCAAGACTCGAGTAATTGACCTGTTGGCATACGAAACGTCGTTGATGGCCTTGGCATTGACCACTTGAAAGTCGATCAGCCGCCAGCCAAAAATGATGCCAACGACAAGGATGAACGCCGAGAAGACCCTGAGCCTTAGGCGAGGGCGACCCGGATGCAGACTGCTCACGACCAAACCCTCTCAAACGACGCCGTTCCGGCGCCAATCAAACCTCTAGTGGTTCTAGTGGGTTGGCGAAGCGGGAATTTCGGCACTCGAAAAAGGTACTTGATTCGATGCCGATTTCGGCTGAGCGACAGGCGCTTTCGCAGCCACAGGTGTCAGACCAGCTGCCTGCTGCGCGTCGAGGGAACCCGCAGATGGAGTCGAAACCTTGGCTGCAACCGAAACGGCTTTCTGCTTTGGTGCGACGAAGCTCGAAACCACAGTCATCGCTGCATCTGGCACCAGGTTGCGTGCGATGTGGCCCGACTCGCCAGCCGATGCGGGAACAGGAACACCGAATACCTTCTTGTCGGCCAGACGCAGATAGACCGGGTTGACGTTAGAGATCATGCCGAGGTGCTGAGCGGCGTTAGCGAGGTTCTGGTTCGACGAGAGCGAAGAAACCTGCTGACCCAGGATCTGGGTGGTCAGGGTTAGGTCGCGCTTCTGAGTCTTGAGGTCTGCCAACTGGTAGGCGCCCTGCGAGATCATGACGCCGATGAACAACTGAACCAGCTGAATGCCAACGAGTCCCAGGATGACGGTCAGCGCGATGGCTCGGCGGTTGCGGCCCTTCTTTGGGCTCGGTGCGACCGATCGAAGCACTCGCTGGGCTGGTGCCTTGGCGGTGGTGGTTGCGACGCTCAAGCTGCTCATGCGGCTCTCCTGATTCTTTCGGCGGCGCGGAGTCTGACCGACGCCGACCTTGGGTTTGCTGCGATTTCTGTTTCAGATGCCTTTTCGGCTCCCTTGACGACCAATCGCAGTGTTGGTGCGTGTTCAGGAAGTTCAACCGGCAGGTCGAGCGGCGCCGACGAGGTGCTGCCAGCGGCGAAAACCTGCTTGACGATTCGGTCTTCGAGCGAGTGATAGGCCAACACGACGATGCGGCCTCCGACGTTCAGAGCCTCGAGAGCGGCTGGCACAGCGCGCTCGAGAACCTCGAGCTCGCCGTTTACCTCGATGCGCAGCGCCTGAAAGACTCGCTTGGCGGGGTGGCCGCTGCTCTTGCCCGGGATAAACGGAATGACCTTTGCGATCAGCGACGCGAGCTCGGTCGAGGTGGCGAATGGCTTGGCTGCTCGAGCCTTGACGATTGCGACTGCCACCTGCTTTGCATAGCGCTCCTCGCCGTATTCCTTGAAGATGCGAGCGAGGTCGGCCTCGGTGTAGTTGTTCACGACGTCGGCGGCGGTGTCGCCCTCTGATGCGTTCATGCGCATGTCGAGCGGGGCCTCGTAAGAGTATGCGAAGCCGCGGTCGGCTTCATCCAGTTGCATCGAAGAGACGCCGAGGTCCATCAGAATCGCGTCGGCTCCGTCGAACTCGAGCTCCGCGAGCACATCCTCGATCTGGTCGTAAACGGCGTGAACCAGGTGAACTCGCGAGCCGAAACGAGCCAAGCGCTCCCCCGCGAGCTCGAGAGCCTTGGGGTCGCGGTCGATGCCCACCAGCTGGATGTTCTCGAAGCGCTGGAGGAATGCCTCTGAGTGGCCACCCAAACCGAGGGTGCAGTCAACCAGGATGCCGCCATTTTCAAGGGCAGGAGCAAGTAGCTCGATGCAGCGCTCGAGCATTACTGGCTCGTGGATCTCGGCGATGGCTTTCTGGGTCATAATCTGCCCGGGCTATCTGCCTCCGGATCCCCATCCATTTCGCTATCTGACTTCGGGAAAGTTAGCCAAAGGCAAAACAGGTGGAGGTCTAGCGACAGCTAGTCGATCCCCGGAATCACCTCCTGATCGAGTGAGGCGAACAGGTCTGCGGTTGAAGTCATGTAGCTCTCGTAGGCCTGGCGGTCCCAGATCTCTACGTGGTCGAGCACGCCGACTACTACGAGCTCTTTGTCGAGGGCGGCCCATTCGCGAAGGGCGGCGGCAATCAGGATGCGGCCCTGACCGTCGAAGGTTTCGAGCTCTGATTCGGCGAACATGTGGCGGGTCAGCGCGCGCACGGTAGCGCTTGAGTTTGAGGCCTGGGCCATGCGGTTGCGCAGGTTGGCCCACTCTTCGGCGCTGTAGACATTGATGCAGCGCTCCTGGCCGCGGGCTAGAACGACTCCGCCGGCGAAGTCTTCACGGAGTTTGGCCGGAAAGATCAGGCGGCCCTTCTCGTCGAGCTTGGGGTTGTGACGACCTGAAAGCATCGGCTTCCCCCTTTCTCTTCGTCGAACTAACCTGTGTTCCCCACTTTACTCCACTTTGCGCCACCAATGCCAGAAAATAGGCAAAAAACACGCTGCAATTTAGGTAACAAGTCAATAACTATGCGGGATATAGCAAGTGGAGGAAAAACCTATCATTTGCCCTCGATCTGGGCAAATTGTGGCCAAAAATGACGAAAACCCCGGAGTTCCGGGGTCTCAGTGGAGGAATGCCGCTATTTGCTGCAAAAGGATGCTCTAGTCGCGCCTATCCCAGCGGTTCTCAAAGAAGTCACTCGTCCAGGATGACTTTGCGCGCCCGGCCTGTGCGGTTCGCTGGCTGGTCTTGCCCGTCTTAGGTGCCGCCTGAGATGCAGAAGCAACCAGGATGCCGGCAAGCATGACGAGGAATCCGATCACGCCAAAGATTACAAGCTGAATCATGACGGCAAACACGAGCACCGAGATTCCGACCGCCGCCAAGAGGATGCCACCAACCACCTTTGCCGCTGGGTTCCGAATCTCCCGCGAGCGCTTTGGCTTGAAGTCGTCGGCATACAGCCCGCGCTCGAGTTCGTCGAGTAGTCGCTGCTCACGCTCCGAAAGGGCCACCGCGCACGCCTCCGATTCATCCTTGGGCTTTGACTAGATTCTAGGACTATTCGGGCGATTAGGCTATTGGCGTGAACGAAACCGAAGTCTTGCTGCAACTGGTGCAAAAGCGCCTCGATGAGTTCTGCGCCGAGCGCAAGTCTTCGTTCGAGGGCATTTCTTCAGACCTTGCGCCTCTGCTCGACTATACGAGCTCACTTCTGGCCGGCGGCAAGCGTTTTCGCGCACTGTTCTGCTACTGGTCTTGGGCTGCCGCTCTAGCCGTAAGCGACCCACTGAACGAACAGCAGCGTCGCGCATCGACTGCCGCGATGGTTGACATCTGTGCCGCACTTGAAATGTTCCACGGGGCTGCCCTGGTTCACGACGACCTACTCGACCAGTCCGACACCCGTCGCGGGGCTCCCGCGGTGCACAAGCGCTTCGAAACCACCCACAAGAACTCTGGATGGGCCGGGACTCCCGAACGTTTCGGCATGGCCGGCTCGGTTTTGGTTGGCGACCTCATGCTCGGCTGGAGCAGCGAAATCTTTGGCCAGGCTCTTCTGAACTCGCCGAGCCAGGCCATCGAGGGCGCGTGCCGCTCGGAGTTCAGCAAAATGCGCGACGAGGTCATGGCCGGCCAATACCTAGATGTTCTAGAAGAAAACGCTGCGCCAACCAGATCTGTTGAAGAGGCCGTTGGCCGCGCGAACCGGGTCATTCTCTATAAGACAGCCAAATACAGCATCGAGGCGCCGCTCCTGATTGGTGCCGCCTTCGCCGGTGCGGAGCCAGCACTGTTGCGCGGCCTATCGGCCTTTGGCATTCCCCTGGGAATGGCATTTCAGCTCCGAGACGACATCCTTGGTGTATTTGGCGACCCAGCGGTCACCGGCAAGCCGGCTGGCGACGACCTGCGCGAGGGCAAGCGCACGGTTCTGGTGGCCATCACCCGAGAGCAACTGAGCCCATCGGTAGGCGCACTTTTTGACGAGCTCTTGACCAGTCGCGACCTCAGCCCCGAGCAGATTGGCTTCTTGCAGCAGACCATCAAGGGCGGCGGAGCGCTGGCCAAGACCGAGCAGATGATCGAGGAACTCGGCAACGAGGCATTGGCGAGCCTAGACACACTGACGCTTGGAGCCGAGGCTAAGGCCGCTCTGCGCCAACTCGCGCTGAAGGTAATGAACCGCGAGAGCTAAGCTAGGCGACTGCCGCCGGTTGGCTAGAAAGCCAGCGCCTGCGCTACCCGGCGAACCTCGGCCTTGCGACCCATGACTAGGCTCTCGATGGGCTTGCGGCCGAGTTCGTCATTGAGCGTATAAAGCCATTCGGTCGCCCCGAGCACATCGAATCCCGAGTCAATCAAAACCAGGATGGTGCCCTTCAAAGAAGGCAGCGGCTCGTTATCTTGAATGGTTTCGGCGGGAATCTTGAAAACCCCATCGCGCTTGACGGCGATCAGGGTGTGCTCTTCGATGTAGCGACGAACCCTGCCGGGTGAGACCCCGAGGGTTTCGGCCACGTCGGGAACGGTCAGCCACGCGGATACGGAATCAAAGACATCTGCCACGCCTCAAGATTGCCACATCAAGCGCGCCTCGGCATCGCGGTTTGTAACAATGTCGCAAACTAAACTGCTAGCAGGCGCCGAGCGGCGACACACAGGTCAGGTTCAAGCATGCACGAGCAATACATAGGCAAGACGATTTCGTCGCGCTATTTGGTCGAGCGCCTGATTGCTCAGGGAGGCATGGCAGCCGTATTCGAGGCGAGAGACCTGCGCCTCGAGCGCACGGTAGCCATCAAGATCGTTCACCAGCATCTGCTCTCAGACTCGAGCTTTATCGAACGTTTCGAGGCCGAGGCCAAAAACGCCGCCAAGTTGAACCATCCAAATCTGGTCAACGTGCTAGATCAAGGCGAGGATGGTTCGATCGTCTACCTGGTCATGGAATACGTGCCCGGAATGACTCTGCGCGATGCGATCAAGCGATTCGGGGCTCTCGAAGCCCACCGCTCACTGGAGCTGCTCGAATATGTGCTTTCTGGCCTCGCGGCTGCGCACCGAGCAGGCATTCTGCATCGAGACATCAAACCCGAGAACATCTTGCTGGCCGACGATGGTCGAGTCAAGCTTGCCGATTTTGGGCTCTCGCGAGCAGTTAGCGCAAACACTCAGACGGCTTCTGTCATTGGCACCGTCGCATACCTCTCGCCAGAACTCGTGACGAGAGGAGTAGCCGACGCCAGAAGCGATGTCTACGCGATTGGCATCCTGCTTTTTGAACTTGTCACGGGCCAGCAGCCTTATCAGGGCGAACAGGCGGTTCAGGTGGCCTTTCAACACGCCAACTCGCGGGTGCCGGCACCTTCGACCGTGCGCGCTGGAGTGCCCGCAGAAATCGACGACCTCGTGCTGTGGGCGACGGCAAAGGATCCGATTGATCGACCAGCCGACGCGCGCGAGCTGCTTGCTGCGGTTAGCGAGGCAAAGGCCGCGGTTAAGAGTGGCATTCGTCAGCCAAGGTCAAATGCGGCGACCAAGCGCATCAGCGCCGAGGAACTTGCCAGTGAGACCGCCGGCGCAACCGAGCGGATAAACGTGCCGGTCGCGGCCCCGCCCATGCCAGCGGGTGCAACCGAACGGCTAGATCTCTCTTCGATTC
>JBEGJS010000029.1:0-4205 GCA_041184485.1 Actinomycetota bacterium
CGCGCTTCTCAAGCGCAGAGCGCGTTGAGCTCATCAAGCACAGCCTCGCCGAGGCCGGCCGCTTCGGCACGTCGTTTCCGAGTGCGGCGCACGTCAAGATCGTGATCGACTCGCTCGACGGCGGTCTGCTCGTTGACTACTGCCGCAAGGTCGGCGCCAATGCCCTGGTGAAGGGCGTGCGCAACAACGCAGACCTCGAATACGAGCTGCCAATGGCCCGCGTAAACCGCGACCTCGCCGGCGTCGAGACCATCTTCTTGCCGAGCGACCCTCAGCACGGATTCGTTTCATCCTCGCTCGTTAAGCAGGTTGCCGACCTCGGTGGATCTGTCGAAAAGTACGTGCCTTCGGTGTTCGTCAAGGCGCTTCAGGCGACCGCAGCCAACAAGACTTCGAAGTAGCAGCAGATGACTTCGCCCTTCTCGATCTCTGTTCGCGACCTGATCAACAAGCCAGGTCAGATGCGCGAGCACACCCTAGACGTGCCGCTTGCTGAGCCTTTCACCAACAGCGTCGTAGCCGTTTCGGCAGGCTCGAATATCGAAGTGGATGTGCGCCTCGAGTCGGTGCACGAGGGCATTTTGGCGACCGGAGACGCCTTCGCCGAGGCCAAAGCCGAGTGCAGCAGATGCCTCGAGCCACTGACACTGCCCGTGGAGGTAGATTTTCAGGAGCTTTTCGCCTATTCTGTTACGGACGAAGAAGAACTTGCGGTCATCGATGAATCCATTGATCTTGAGCAAGTTATTCGAGACGAAGTGGTTCTAAGCCTTCCCTTCCAACCTGTGTGCAATGAAAATTGCCTTGGTTTGTGCGCCGAGTGTGGCGTGAAGTTGGCAGAAAACCCGCAACACCGGCACGAAGCCGCGGTAGATCCGCGTTGGAGCGCCCTAGAGAAACTTAAGGACAACTGATGCCAGTACCTAAGAGACGCCTATCGCGCAGCCGCACTCACGCACGTCGTTCGCAGTGGAAGGCCGCTGAGGTCACCCTGGTCAAGACCATCGAAAACGGCAAGACCGTCTACAGCCTGCCTCACCGCGCCAAGCTGGTCGAGGACTCCAACGGCACCCCGCTGTTCATGGAGTACAAGGGCCGCAAGGTCGCTGACGCCTAAGACTTTCGCAGTAAAGCGATGAACCTGGATGCGCTAAGCGCCCGTCTAGGAGTCGAGGTCAAGGCTGAGCTCCTCGAGCTCGCGCTTACCCATCGCTCATTTGCATACGAAAACGGCAACCAACCCAACAACGAACGCCTGGAGTTTCTGGGCGACTCGGTGTTGGGTTTTGTCGTTACCGAGCACCTCTACAAGGCCTTTCCGAAGATGCAAGAGGATGAGTTGAGCCGCGTGCGCAGCGCCGTGGTTTCGACGGTTGCCCTCGACGGCATCGGCCGCGAGCTTGGCATCGACTCGCTGTTGCGCATGGGCAAGGGTCAGAGCATTCCTGCGGGGCGATCAAAGGTTATTGCCGATGCGGTCGAGGCCATCATCGGCGCTGCTTTCGTTGATGGTGGGCTCGCGAAGGCGGCAGCCATCGTTGAGAAATTCGTCATCGTTCTGATCAGCTCCGATGTGGCGTTGGCCAAGAATGACCCCAAGACCCGACTTCAAGAACTTGCCGCCGCGCGAGCGCTTGGCAGCATCGAATACGTGCACACCTTTGAGGGCCCCGATCACGATCGCAACTTTGACGCCGACGTGCTCATCGCGGGCGAGGTCGCCGGTTCTGGCCGCGCACGCACGCGCAAGGCCGCCGAGACCGCAGCCGCAGAGGCAGCGCTAGCCAATCTCGTCGAATAATGCCAGAGCTACCCGAGGTTGAAACGGTTCGTGCCGGACTCGCCGGCCCGCTGACCGGCGCCACAATCGAGTCGATTTCGGTGCACGACGTTAGGTCGCTAAAGCGGCATCCTGGCAGCCCCGAAGACTTCGTTCAGACCCTGGCCGGCGCGCGCATCGACGCCGTGATTCGACGGGGCAAGTTTCTCTGGCTGCCGCTGACTTTCGACGGGGCCAGCAGCAATCAGTCTTTCGCCCTGGTCGGCCACCTCGGCATGAGCGGCCAAATGCTGCTGCGTGAACCCGGCTTTGAGCCTGAGAAGCTAAACCGCGTCTCGATGCTGTTCCGAGCAGAGTCAGGCGCCGAAGTCGAGTTTCGGTTCGTCGATCAGCGTATCTTCGGTTCGCTGGCCATTGACCAACTTGTGGCTACTCCAGACGGCGGCGTCGGCGGATTCAGCGAGTCGGTTGCCGCTGGCAAGCCATTCGAGAAGCTCATCCCGGCTAAGGCGGCTCACATCGCCAGGGATCCGCTCGACCCAGAGTTTGACCTCGAACGCGTCATCCGTGTTTTCAAGAAGAAGAACTCGGGCATCAAGCGCGTCTTGCTCGACCAGCAGGTGCTCAGCGGCATCGGCAATATCTACGCGGATGAAGCGCTCTGGGCGGCCAAGTTGCACTACGACCAGCCGGCAAGCAGCATCAGCACGGTCAAGGCCAAGCAGTTGATCGCCGAGGTTCAGCGCATTTTGGCGGCCGCAGTTGCCCAGGGTGGCACCAGTTTCGACGAGCAGTACAAGAACGTGAACGGCGAATCGGGCTACTTTGAGGTCTCGCTGAACGCATACGGCCAAACCGGCAAGCCATGCGCTAGATGCGGTGGCCCGATCAAGCGCGATGACTGGATGAACCGTGGCTCGCACTACTGCCCGAGATGCCAGAAACTGCGTCATTCGTAGGGTAATTTGTTAGAAACCGCCAACGACCGAGGAGTGAAGACGCTTGCATCTAAAAAGCCTCACCCTCAAAGGATTCAAGTCGTTCGCTCAACCAACCACCTTTGCCTTTGAACCGGGTGTAACCGCAGTTGTCGGGCCCAACGGTTCGGGCAAGTCGAACGTGGTTGATGCCCTCGCCTGGGTGATGGGCGAGCAGGGTGCAAAGACCCTTCGCGGCGGCAAGATGGAAGACGTCATCTTTGCCGGCACGTCAACCAAGGGCCCGCTTGGGCGTGCCGAGGTTTTGCTCACGATCGATAACTCTGATGGCGCCCTGCCGATCGACTACACCGAGGTCACCATCAGTCGCACGCTGTTTCGCAACGGCGGCAGCGAGTATGCGATCAACGGCGAGGCCTGTCGACTGCTCGACGTTCAAGAGCTTCTGTCTGACTCCGGCCTCGGTCGCGAGATGCACGTCATCGTTGGTCAAGGTCAGCTCGATGGAGTGCTCAAGGCCACTCCCGAGGAGCGACGCGGCTTCATCGAAGAGGCTGCCGGTATTCTCAAGCACCGCCGCCGCAAGGAGCGCACCGAACGCAAGCTAGACGCGATGCAGGTAAACCTGACTCGTCTAAACGATTTGGCCGGCGAGGTTCGTCGGCAGCTGAAGCCGCTTGGTCGGCAGGCCGAAGTTGCCCGCGAGGCCCAGGGCATTGCCGCGGTGGTTCGCGACGCCAAGGCGCGCATCCTGGCTGCCGATGTTGTTGAACTCAGGGATGCCCTAGAGCGCGCTACCCGCGGCGAAAACGAGCGCCGAGCCGAGCGCAGCATTCTGCAGGAGCTGCTCGAAGAGAACACCGCGCGGATTCGCCAGCTTGAGTCCGCGACGGTTTCGGCGGAACTTGATCAGGCTCGTCAGCTTTCATTTGGTTTCGACTCGGTAAGCGAGCGTCTGCGTTCGCTGCTCTCGATTGCCACCCAGCGCCTCGCCCTGATCGAGGGTCAGGCGGCAGTGGTCGGAGCGCAGGTTGATCCGGTGGCCATCGAGGCAGAAGCTCTCGCGGCCGAGGCGCAGGCGGGGGAGTTGACCGCGCTGGTCGAGACTCTGCGAGCTGCACTGCAAGACGCCGAGCGTGAGCGCAACGCGGCACGCGATGCGCTTGAGAAGTTTGACAACCAGGTTGCCGAGCAGAACTCGCTGATCTCGAAGTATGACCTCGAAAAGTCGGCGCTGGCCAACGAGATCGCGGTGGCGGAGTCGCGACTCGAGAGCCTAAAGGCTGAGCTCGTGCGCCAGGAGTCGGCCGTGGCCGAAGCTCGCGTGCGGCAAGAGGCGCAGGCCGCGGAGTACACCGCGGTTGAGAGCCAGCTGCAGTCGGTCGGCGATCGCCAAGAGTCTGGGCTCGAAACCGCATACGAGGCCGCTCAGGCATCAGTGGCAGCCGCAGCAGCCTCAATCGAGGATCTGCGCGAACAGTTGCACC
>JBEGJS010000030.1:0-2698 GCA_041184485.1 Actinomycetota bacterium
TCATGGTCGAGACTCCTTCGATTGCCGTGCTGGTCGCCGACCTCAAGGGAGTGGTCGACTTCGTCTCGATCGGCACCAACGACCTCTCGCAGTATCTCTTCGCTGCCGACCGCATGAACCCGGCACTCGGCACGCTGCTAACCCCTTGGCAGCCGGGCCTGATTCGCACTCTCGCCAGAATCGCGGATGCGGGCAAAGCCGCAGGCATTTCGGTTGGCGTTTGCGGCGAAAGCGCGAGCGACCCAACCTTCGCCGTGGTGCTTGCTGGCCTCGGAATCAGTTCGGTGAGCGCATCCCCTTCGCAGGTGGACGTGGTCAAGACCGCGCTTTCGAGTGTCGACCTAGCCAAGGCCAAGGAGATCGCCAACGCCGTTCTCGCCGCAACCTCACCAGAGGAAGCGAAGGCAGCGGCACTCGCCGGGCTCAGCGCTTAGCGCATCCATCTAGACGGCTTCGGGTGGTTTGTTACGGGGCTTTGTCATAAATCGCAACGAATCGGCACTCGCTTTTCGCAGCGGGTAATTTCGAAACATGCCTATTTATGACAACATCACCCAGGTAGTCGGAAACACTCCGCTCGTTCGCATCAACCGCATCATCGAGGGCGGGGCCGAAGTGCTCGCCAAGCTCGAGTTTTATAACCCATCGTCTTCGGTCAAAGACCGAATCGGAATCGCGATGGTTGATGCCGCCGAAGAATCGGGCGAACTGAAGCCTGGTGGCGCGATCGTCGAAGCGACCTCGGGAAACACCGGAATCGCCTTGGCGATGGTCGGTGCGGCTCGCGGTTACCGAGTGATCCTCACCATGCCCGACTCGATGTCGAAGGAACGTCGTGCCCTACTTCGCGCCTATGGTGCCGAGCTAGTTTTGACCCCAGCCGCCGAGGGTATGCGCGGCGCAGTCGCAAAGGCCGAAGAGATCGGCCTCAACGAGGGTGCCGTTCTGGTTCGTCAGTTTGCCAACAAGGCCAATCCAGCAATCCACCGCAAGACCACCGCGCAGGAAATCTGGCGCGACACCGACGGCCAGGTTGCCGCGCTGGTAGCCGGAATCGGAACCGGTGGAACCATCACCGGTGTCGGTCAGGTTCTGAAAGAACTCAACCCAGAGGTCAAGATCATCGCTGTTGAGCCAGCCGCGTCTCCAATTCTTAACGGCGGCTCGCCAGCGGGACACCCGATTCAGGGAATCGGCCCCAACTTCGTGCCAGAGATTCTCGACACCACCGTCTACGACGAGGTGCTGGATGCACCCGCCGAAGAGGCAGTCAAGTGGGGTCGTCGCGCAGCTGCCGAGGAGGGCATCCTCGCCGGTATTTCTTCTGGTGCCGCCCTGTGGGGTGCGAACCAGATCGCGTCTCGCCCAGAATTCGCCGGCAAGAAGATCGTCGTGATCATTCCGTCGTTCGGCGAGCGCTACCTGTCGACCATCCTCTACAAAGATCTGATCGAACTCGACAACTAAACTCGGTTTCTTTTAAAGCGGAATGCCCGTCAACTGTTTCAGAAGTTGGCGGGCTTTTTGCACTTTACAATTGAGCCATCTTGAACAAATTCCGCGAAGACATTCAGGCCGGCTTGGCCAAAGACCCATCTGTGCTCAGTGGCGTCGAACTTTTCCTGACCTCGCCAGGGCTTCACGCGGTCTGGGGGCACCGAGTGGCCCATCGCCTGTGGAAACTTAAGCGCCGCATCCTCGCTCGCATGCTGAGCAACTGGGTTCGCTTCGTCACCGGAATCGAGATTCACCCCGGCGCAACCATCGGTCGCCGCTTCGTTATCGACCACGGCATGGGTGTCGTAATCGGTGAGACGGCTGTCATTGGCGACGACGTGTTGATCTATCACGGTGTCACTCTGGGCGGCAAAGAAAATATCCGCGCCAAGCGCCACCCGACCGTTGGCAACAACGTCATGATCGGTGCTGAGTCAATCGTTCTCGGCAACATCACGATCGGCAACAACGTTCAGATTGGGGCCGGCTCGGTGATCACCAAGGATGTGCCTTCCGACTCGGTTCTCGTCGGCGGTCGTTTGCGCAAGCTCTAGGCTTTGGGGGTTTCGAGATTCGATGCCCTAGCGTCAAACATCCAACCTAGACCGCCACACTTCGAGAATCAGACACGCGATTCGGCTATTTGCGCCAAGTCTTTGATGCGTAGTGCTGCTTGGCAATCACCTGGTCGATGAAAGTAACCGACGTAATCTTCGAAGGGTCACCCACAATCACCAACTCACCTGAGCTTGAAGAAGCAGACTTTGAGACGGTGCCTTTGCCGGCTATCTTGACCGAAAACTTCGCGCCTTTCAGGGGCACGTAACCGAGCGAATCGAAGTTAGTCTTCACGCGGATGGTTGCCTTGCCGGCACCCTTTACGACTTCGATTTGCACCGGCGCATCGCAAGACTTGCGTTCCTTGAGAACGGTCGTTGAGAAGGTCCACTTGGGGCTAGCCGTTTGAGGCTTCAAAATCTGCTTGTTGCCGCTCCCATAGGTGATGCTCGTAGAGGTGATGTTGGTTGGCACCACAAAAATCCACGGTTGTCCCGCCACGCGTACCTTTGAACCGTTGCTCAATTTAAAGTTGGTGGTCTTAAATCGATCACTTCGCGACCACGTGATGTCATAAACCTTGCCGTCTCGAAGCAACAAACCCTTGCCGGAGCCGACCGTGTTGGCGTAGGGCACAGAAACC
>JBEGJS010000031.1:0-26664 GCA_041184485.1 Actinomycetota bacterium
GCTGTTGCCAACTGACGCAGGTCGTCGACAGAGTCGAGCGCTCCCAGGTCGGTTGCAACCGCCGAAGCCTTCGATCCCTTGACCGCTCCAGCAAGTAGTTCTGGAACGCGAGTCATAAGCGCTGCCGCCTGAAGCGAAGCGAGCTTGCGCTGGGCGGCCTTCAGGTCTTCGATGGTCTGCAGAATCTTGTCTTCTAGCTGGTCGCCGGGAACCTTAAAGGCCTCCCCGAGTCGGCCAACCAGCGCGCGCTCGGTGGCTAGCGCTCTGAATGCGTCGATGCCAACGAGAGCCTCGAGGCGTCGCGAACCGGAACCAACCGAGGATTCGCCAATCAGCGAAACGAGCCCAATCTGGGATGAGCGCGAAACGTGGGTTCCACCGCAAAGCTCGCGCGACCATGGGCCACCGACTTCGACGACACGAACCTCTTCGTCGTAGGTCTCACCAAAGAGCGCGACTGCACCCCAGGTTTTAGCCTCTGGCAGAGTCATGAATTGCGCGGATACCGCCAGATCGCTGCGAATTGCGAGGTTGGTGACCTCCTCGATTTCGCTCTTGGTTTCGGTCGAAAGTGCCTGGGCCCACGAGAAGTCGAGGCGCAGGTAGCCGGGCTTGTTGTAAGAGCCAGACTGAAGGGCGGTCGGGCCAAGCACCTGACGCAGTGCGGCGTGCACGACGTGGGTGCCCGAGTGCGCCTGGCATGCGCCGAGACGCCAGTCGAAGTCGACCTTCGAGACAGCCTTTTGCCCCTTGCTCACCTCTCCGCTCTTGACGAATACCTTGTGAGTCACGAGCCCCTTTACGGGCTTCTGCACATCTAGAACTTCGAGTTCGAAGCCGTCGCCCGTGATCCAGCCAGCGTCTGAGTCCTGACCGCCAGACTCTGCGTAAAGCGAGGTCTGGTCGAGAATTACCTCGGCGACGTCGCCCTGGCTGAGCTTCGAGGCCGACTGGCCATCGCGAACCAGGCCGAGAACCTTGGCCTCGGTCTCTAGCTCTTGGTAGCCGGTGAACTTGGTGGTGCCCAGAGCTCGGAACTCGCCGTAAACGCTCAGGTCTGTGCCGCCGAGCTTCTTGGCTCGAGCGTCGGCCTTGGCGCGGTCGCGTTGGTCGGCCATCAGCTTCTTGAAGCCGTCACGGTCGACCTCGAGGCCCTGCTCTTCGGCGATCTCTAGAGTTAGGTCGATTGGGAATCCGTATGTGTCGTGCAGCGAGAAGGCTGCGGCACCGGCGAGCTGCTTGGAGCCCGCGCTCTTAGCCGAGGCGATTGCCTCATCGAGCACAACCAGACCGCTGGTCAGGGTGCGCAAGAACGCCTCTTCTTCGGCCACTGCGGTGGTCAGAATGCGAGTGAAGTCAGTGTCAAGCTCGGGGTAAGACGCTTTCATTGCATCCTTGGATGCTGCGAAGAGCTCGGCGAACACTGGCTTCTCTACGCCCATTAGGCGCATGGCGCGCACAGTGCGGCGCAGCAGTCGGCGAAGCACGTAGCCTGCGCCTTCGTTGCCAGGAGTCACGCCGTCGCCGATCAGCATCAGCGCAGAACGCACGTGGTCGGCTACGACGCGCATGCGCACGTCGTCTTCGACGCTCGCGCCGTAGGTCTTGCCCGAAAGCTTGGCGGCAAGGTCTAGAACCGGGCGAACCTGATCGATTTCGTAGAGGTTCTCGACGCCCTGCATCAAGAAGGCGACGCGCTCGAGACCCATTCCGGTGTCGATGTTCTTGCTTGGCAGTTCGCCAAGAATCTCGAAGTCGTCTTTGCCGATTCCCTGGCCGCGCTCGTACTGCATGAACACGAGGTTCCAGATCTCGATGTAACGATCTTCGTCGGCCTCCGGGCCGCCTTCGCGACCATAAGCAGGGCCGCGGTCGTAGTAAATCTCTGAGCAAGGGCCGGCAGGGCCCGGCTGGCCGGTCGACCAGAAGTTGTCCTTCATGCCTCGCTTTTGAATGCGCTCGAGAGGAATATCGGCAACCTCACGCCAGATGTCGATGCTCTCTTCGTCATCCTTGTAGACAGTGACCCAGAGGTCTTGCGGGTTGAAACCGAGGCCGCCGGTCTCTTGCGAGCTGGTCAAGAACTCCCAGGCGTAGGCGATTGCCTCTTTTTTGAAGTAGTCGCCGAACGAGAAGTTGCCGTTCATCTGAAAGAAGGTACCGTGACGTGTGGTCTTGCCGACCTCTTCAATATCGAGGGTGCGCACGCACTTTTGCACGCTGGTCGCTCGCTTGTAAGGGGCGGGAATCAAGCCCGTCATGTATGGAATGAACGGAACCATTCCGGCAACGGTGAACAGCAGGGATGGGTCTTCACTAATCAGCGAAGCGGATGGAACGACTGTGTGGCCCTTGCTGGCGAAGAAATCAAGCCAACGCCGGCGAATCTCGGCGGTCTGCAAACTACTGAGCGTCGGTGTTCGAAGCTGCAGGCTTAGTTGCTGGCTTCTTGGCCGGGGTCTTTGCGGCGGCAGGCTTGGCCGTGCGGGTCGCAGCTGGCTTTGCGGTGCGGGCTGCTGCCGGCTTCTTGGCAGGCGCCTTCTTGGTTAGCTGGGCCTCGCGCTCAACGTAGCCCTCTTGAACGGCAGCACCGAGCAGCTTGGCCTTCTTGCCGATTTCGGCAACGGCCGCCTGCGCCTTTGGGTTCTCTTTGATCTGCTTCGAGGCGAACAGACCCATGGCGATTCCGCCAAATAGCAACAGGAACTTCTTCACGGTGACTACCTACTTCTTTTTCTTGTCTTTGAGTGCTCCGCGAAGACCCTGGGTCAACCCAGCGATCTTGACGAGAGGGCCGCCGACGGATGCCGAAAATACGGCAACCAGCGAACTGATGTTCGTGGTCACATCGGCCACGCTCTCGGTGATCTGATCTACGCGAGCGAGTTGCTTATTGGTGCTTGAAACGGTTTCTTTGAGTTCGGAGAGCAGCGGAGCCACATCCTGGTTAGGTCGTGAATCGAGTTGCGCGTCTCGTCTAGCACGCGGCCCAACTTCAACAGCGGCACAGCGAGAAACAGCACCAGCAACACAAAGGCTGCTGCCGCAATGATTGCTGCGATGTCTCCGCCGCTCATCCGAACTCCTAAGAAATCGTTCTTGGCTAAAGGGTATTAGCGGGCTGCGTAATACTCAACCACGAGCTGAACTTCACAGGTCACTGGGACCTCGGCGCGCTTAGGGCGACGAACCAGAACTGCGTGAAGCTTGTCGAGCTGAACATCAAGGTAGCCAGGAACCGGAGGCAGAACGTCGACGTGTCCGCCGGCTGCTGCAACCTGGAAAGGCTCGGTGCCTTCGCTCTTCGGGTGAACGTGAACCAGCTGACCTGGCTTCACACGGAACGAAGGGCGGTCGATGCGCTCACCGTTGACGAGGATGTGACGGTGCACAACCATCTGGCGAGCCTGTGCTATGGTGCGAGCAAATCCGGCGCGAAGCACGATGGCGTCGAGACGCATCTCGAGTAGCTCGACCAGGTTCTCACCGGTCAGGCCTTCGGTGCGCTTTGCCTCCTGGAAGGTCTTGCGAAGCTGTGCCTCGCGGATGCCGTACTGGGCGCGTAGGCGCTGCTTCTCGCGAAGACGAACGGCAAAGTCGCTGTCGGCCTTCTTCTTGGTGCGGCCGTGCTCACCTGGAGCGTATGGACGCTTCTCGAGGTACTTGGCTGCCTTTGGGGTCAACGCGATTCCGAGGGAACGCGATAGACGGGTCTTGCTACGGGTACGTGAAGTCTTAGACACGTGATCCTTTCAAAAATGGGTATAGCGATACAGGTTCTGCTTCGAGGCAGAGGAACCTCTGTGCCACGACCGTCTGGCTACTAGACCGGTCTGACTACTTTGAACTCTCGCACAGCCGCGATTGAGAGTTCGAGTCGGCAACCTGACTATCTTATCAGCGGGTCAGTCGCGATTTCCAGCATCGCGAGGCAGCAAGTTTTGATTACTTGGCCTGCTTGAATGCACGGATGATGGCTCGCAGCCTGCCCCAGCGTTCACCGAGGTCGCGCTCGACGCCGATCTCCTTTGGTTTGTAGTACTCGCGGCGCTCCGTCTTGCCCTTGAGGTACTGCTGTTCGAGCACGGCGCGTGAGTCATCGTGTGGGTAGAGGTAGCCGACGCCGTTGCCGGCGGCCTTCGCTCCCGAGTAGTTACTGCTGCGAAGTGGCTTTGGCACCGGGCCCGATAGGCCCGCTCGAACGTCTTCGATTGCCAGGTTGATGGCGTTGTATGCGCTGTTCGACTTGGGGGCCAGCGCCAGGTAGATGGTCGCCTCTGCGAGCGGGATGCGCCCCTCTGGCATGCCGATGAAGGCAACCGCATCAGCTGCGGCGGTGGCGAGGACGAGCGCCTGTGGGTCGGCCAGGCCGATATCCTCGGCGGCTAAGATCACCAGGCGGCGGGCGATGAAGCGCGGGTCCTCCCCCGCCTCGATCATCCTTGCTAGGTAGTGAATCGCGGCGTCGGCGTCGCTGCCTCTCACCGACTTGATGAATGCGCTGATCACGTCGTAGTGCTGGTCGCCTGCTCTGTCATAGACGACTAGCGCGCGGTCGAGAGTTGCCTGCAGGTCTTCGAGCGTGATTTCGGTGGGTTGGTCTGCCGTTCCGGCTGGCTTGAGCGTCGCTGCAGATTCGAGCAGGGTCAGGGCACGGCGACCGTCGCCGCCCGCGAGCAGCACCAGTTGGGCCGAGACTCCCGCGGCCAGTGAGTATCGGCCCGCTAAGCCGTTGGAATCGGCGACAGCTTTGGCTACTAGAGTCTCGATGGCTGCGTCCTCGAGTGGTTCGAGCCGCAGCACGGTCGCGCGCGAGAGCAGTGGGGCGACAACAGAGAACGATGGATTCTCGGTGGTGGCGGCAATCAAGATCACCCAGCCGGCCTCGACGGCACCTAGCAATGAGTCTTGCTGGGTCTTGCTGAAGCGATGGATCTCGTCGAGAAACAGAATCGTGCTCTTGCCGAACGAATCGAAGTTGTATTTGGCGGCCTCGATTACGGCGCGCACCTCTTTTACGCCGGCGCTGATGGCACTGAGTTCTTCAAAGTATCGGCCGCTCGAGCCGGCAATCGCTCGCGCAATCGTTGTCTTGCCCGTTCCGGGTGGGCCATACAAAATCACGGATGTCCCTCGCGGCGCATCCTTGTTGATCGGCTGAGCAAGTTGCCAGAGCACGCCGCCCTGCTTGAGCAAGGTTTCTTGACCGAGGATGTCGTCTATTCTCTGCGGACGCATGCGCGCAGCCAGCGGGCTTGCCCCAGAAAATAGCGAAGAACTATCGGTCATGTTCCTAGGCTAACCGAGCGTTTCACATTGAGTCTTTGCGTAAACTTTGTTAGTACCCATTTCGGAGGATTCAAATGTCTAAGCAGAGCAAGACCGAGCAGGCGCGCGCCCAGGCCTACGCCGCAAAGCAGGCAGCGTACGCGGCAAAGAGTGGCCGACGCAAGCAAGACAACAAGATCGCGGTCATCGCATCCGTGATCGTGCTAGCCCTGGCGTTCGCATCGCAGTTGGTCTATTCAAACTTTGGTCCTGGCCACAGCGCCGCTGCCAGCGCATCGCCATCGCCTTCTGCAACCGTGCCAGCTAAGACCATCGCGCAAAACCGAACCTGGACGGGTGACGTCACCTTCAACGTTGGCTCAGTCAAGATTTCGCTGGACGGCAAGAAGGCCCCTCAGGCCGTTTCGAACTTCATCTCTCTGGCCAACCATGGCTTCTACAACAACGTCAAGTGCCACCGCCTAACCAATGGCGGCTTTTACGTGCTTCAGTGTGGCGACCCTGCCGGCAACGGAACCGGGGGTCCAGGCTACAGCTTTGGACCGATCGAAAACGCGCCAGCCAACGGTTTCTATGCCAAGGGAGTACTGGCGATGGCTCGTCACTCGGCTCAACAGGACCCAAATGCCGCAAACTCAATGGGAAGCCAGTTCTTCATCGTTTACAAGGACACAACCCTCCCCAATGACGACGCCGGCGGTTACACCGTATTCGGCAAAATTGAGTCGGGCCTCGAGAACTTGAAGGCAACCATCAACGGTGGCATCAAGCCCGACGCAGCTGGCAAACCTCAGATCGATGGCACACCAAAGGTCCCAGCCGTCATCAAGAGCATCATCCTGAAGTAGCATCGAATAATCCCCCCAAATAGCAGTTTCATCAAGGAGAACCAGTTGACCGAGATCACCGTGACCTTTGGCCGCGTTGACGCCGAGAATAACGTTTACGTAGTAGACGCCGGCGTTGAGCGAAAGGTTGGTCAGTACCTGATTGGAACTGCTGAAGAGGCGCTCGCGCACTACCAGCGCAAGTTTGACGACCTTGAGTCGCAGGTCAAGTTGCTCGAGCAGCGCATTGCCAAGAAGCTTGGCGGCGCCGAACTGCGCAAGACCGCTAACCACCTGCTCGCAGAGCTCAAAGAGCCTCTAGTAGTTGGCGACCTCGAGTCGCTTCGCAAGCGTGTCGCTGCCCTCGACGACCAGATTGGCGCCGCGGTTGCCGCGAAGGCAGAGGCCAACAAGGAGGTCATCGCCGAGGCGCTTAAGCTTCGCGAAGAAATCGTCACCAAGGCCGAGGCTCTCGCGAACGCGGATGCGGCTAAGACCATCTGGAAGACCGCAAGCATTCAGATGAACGAACTCTTTGAGTCTTGGCAGGGTTCGCAGAAAAATGGCCCCAAGGTTCCTAAATCCGACGCGGATGCGCTCTGGAAGCGCTTCTCGGCAGCTCGCAAGAAGTTTGACGCCGACAAGCGCGCATTCTTCGCTGGCCTAGACGCCGCCAACAAGGCAGCCAAGGGCAAGCGAGCCGACCTAGTGTCTGCTGCCGAAGGCCTAATCAGCAAGGGCGCTGACGCCATTGGCGACTACCGCAAGTTGCTCGACACCTGGAAGACCCTCTCGCGCACTCCAGGCAAGTCTGACGACGCACTTTGGGAGAAGTTCAAGGCCGCCGGTGACGCAATCTATGCCGCTCGCGCAGAAGTTGCTGCCGTCGAAAACGTCGAGCAGACCGCAAACCTCGCTGCCAAGCTCGAACTCCTCAAGGAAGCCCAAAAGATCGACCCGAGCAAGGGTCTGGCCGAGGCAAAGAAAGAGATCCTCGCCATCCAGCAGCGCTGGGAGAAGATTGGCCGTGTTCCTAAGGACAAAGTTCGCGAGATCGAAGACAAGATGCGTGCCATCGAGTCAAAGATCAAGCAGGCCGAGCAGGACCACTGGCGCAAGACCGACCCAGCGGCTCAGGAGCGTTCAAACAGCGTGATCACTCAGCTCGAAGACGCCATCACCAAGCTAGAGGCCGATCTGGCCGCCGCCAAGGCCGCCAAGAACACCAAGAAGGCCGACGAGATCGCCGAGTCGATCAAGGCGCGCAAGTCTTGGCTCGAGGTCGTCAAGGCGGCCAGCAAGTAGCTCAACGCAACTTAGAAAGCGACCATCACTTTTTGTGGTGGTCGCTTTCGTTTAAGCCTTGGCGCTATTGCTGCACGCGGTAGACGTCATAGACGGCATCGATTCGCCGAACGGCATTCAGCAGGTGCTCTAGCAGGGTCGCGTCACCCATCTCGAACACAAAGCGGCTCAGCGCCACGCGGTCAGAGCGAGTAGACACCGACGCCGACAGGATGTTTACGTGGTGCTCAGAGAGCACGCGGGTGACATCAGAGAGTAGTCCTGAGCGGTCCAGGGCTTCGATCTGGATCTGAACCAAAAACAGGCTCTTGCCGCTGGTCGCCCAAGAAACCTCCATCATGCGCTCCGGGGATTTTTCGAGCTCGATGATGTTCTTGCAGTCGTTTCTGTGCACCGAAACGCCAGATCCGCGGGTCACGAATCCTAGGATGTCGTCTCCGGGCACTGGTGTGCAGCAACGCGCTAGTTTGACCATCACGTCTGAGTCTCCCCTGACCAGAACGCCAGAGTCGTTGCCTCTGTCTCGATTGGCCGAGCGTGGGCGGGTCGGAATCTCGAATGGTGTCTCGTCTGACTCGTCGTCGGCGCGAAGGCTCGAGGTCAGATGCTCCATCACGTTTTGAACCGAGATGTGACCCTCGCCCACGGCGGCATACAGTGAGCCGATGTCTGTGTACTTCAGCTCGGCAGCCAAGTGCGAGAGCGAGTCGTTCGAAAGTAGGCGCTGGAGTGGAAGGTTTTGCTTGCGCAGTGCCTTCGCCAACGAATCCTTGCCCTGTTCGATCGCTTCTTCGCGGCGTTCGGCTGAGAACCACTGCTTGATCTTGGCCTTCGCGCGCGCCGACTTTACAAAGTTCAGCCAGTCTTGGCTTGGTCCCGCCTCGAGCGACTTCGAGGTGAAAATCTCGACTACATCACCCGACTTGAGAACGCTCTCGAGCGGCACGAGGCGACCATTGACCTTGGCGCCCATGGTGCGGTGGCCGACCTCGGTGTGAACTGCGTAGGCAAAGTCGACAGGACTTGCGTCGAGCGGCAGGCCAACGACCTTGCCTTTCGGAGTGAAGACGTAAACATCCTTGGCGCCGATTTCGAAACGCAGGGTGTCGAGAAACTCGCCTGGGTCCTGGGTCTCTGCTTGCCAGTCACTCAGGTGCTTGAGCCAGGCCAGATCTTCTTCGGTTGTGACATCGCCCTTCACGACCTGCTGCTTGTACTTCCAGTGGGCAGCAACACCAAACTCAGCGCGCTGATGCATCTCTTGCGTGCGAATCTGAATCTCCACCGAGCGCCCACCCGGGCCAATCACCGTGGTGTGCAACGACTGATACAGATTGAACTTAGGCATCGCTATGTAGTCTTTGAACCGCCCAGGAATCGGGTTCCAGCGGGCGTGAATAGCTCCGAGAATCGCATAGCAGTCGCGCACGCTGTTGACGATTACTCGTATGCCTACGAGGTCGTAGATGTCGTCGAACTCGCGACCGCGAACGACCATCTTCTGATAGATGCTGTAGTACTGCTTTGGTCTACCGGCAACTTTGCCTTTGATTTTGTTGTCTCGAAGATCCGTTTCGATCGCCTCGAGCACTCCCTCGAGAAACTCGGCACGCTGCGGGGTGCGCTGGCGCACGAGGTTCACGATCTCTTCGTAAACCTTTGGGTATAGCACCGAGAAACTGATGTCTTCGAGCTCCCACTTCAGGGCGTTGATGCCGAGTCGGTGAGCCAGTGGCGCATAAATCTCGAGAGTCTCTTGGGCCTTGTATCGAGCTTTTTCTGGCGCAACATACTGCCAGGTGCGAGCGTTGTGCAGTCGGTCGGCCAGTTTGATGACCAAGACGCGAATGTCTTTAGACATCGCAACGACCATCTTTCGCAGGGTCTCTGCCTGTGCGTGGTCGCCAAACTTAACCTTGTCGAGTTTGGTCACGCCATCGACCAGCATCGCAATCTCGTCACCGAAATCCTGGCGCAGCTGGTCAAGCGAATAGGGGGTGTCTTCTACGGTGTCGTGCAACAGCGCCGCCGCAAGGGCTGCCGGGCCAATTCCTAATTCGGCAAGAATCTTGGTGACCGCAATCGGGTGGGTGATGTACTCCTCGCCCGACTTTCGCAACTGACCCTGATGGGCCTCCTCGGCTACGCCTAGGGCCTTCTCGATGGAGCTCAGATCTGCCCTGGGATGATTGGCCTTGGCCAGGCGCAGGATCTCGCCCAAATCGTCGTAGTAAGCGCTGCGATTGAAAAGGCGCGACAGACCCGAGCGAATGGCGCTGATGCTGCCCGTCGGTGTTGCGTCTGTCATGTGTTCCTACTAACCCGCGAATAAGGCGAATGGCGGATAGTCAAGGATAACCCGACCGTCCGCCATTCGATTGGCTGTGAACCCGCGACTATGCGCGCGCTGCCAAAACCTTTGCTGCTGCCTTCTTGTACTTGGCCTCCCCCTCGCGAAGGTTCGAATACATAGGCGCTGCGATAAAGATCGTCGAGTAGGTTCCCACGATAATTCCGATAAACAGTGCCAGCGAGATGTCGCGCAGCGTGCCAGCGCCAAACACGATGGCGCCGATGAACAAGATTGCAGCAACAGGAAGAACCGCAACAACCGACGTGTTGATCGAGCGCACGAGGGTCTGGTTGACCGCTAGGTTGACCTGCTCGGCGAAGGTGCGCGACTCAGAGAACTCAACCTCAAAGGTGTTCTCACGGATCTTGTCGAAGACCACCACGGTGTCATAAAGCGAGTATCCAAGAATTGTTAGGAATCCGATGACGGCAGCGGGGGTGACCTCGAAGCCGAGGGCACCGTAAACACCAGCGGTGATGATGAGGTCGTGAATCAGGGCAAGAATTGCTGCCGCCGACATCTTCAAGGTTCTGAAGTAGAGCGCCATGAGCACTGTGGCAAGCACGAGGAACCAGATCAGACCGTTGACGGCCTTTGAGGTGATGTCCTGGCCCCACTCTGCTCCAACGAACGAGGAGCTAACCGAACTGGCCGGCACCTTGTATGCGGTTGCCAGTGCCTGGCGAACGCTCTCTGACTGAGTAGGCGAAAGTTGAGCGGTCTGAACGCGAATCGAGTTGGTGCCAACGTTGGATACTCGTGGGTCACCACTCGCTACAACGCCGTTCACTGCATCCGTCGCAGGCTGCTGGCCAACAACAGCCGAGCCACTTACGCGAAACTCTGAGCCGCCCTTGAACTCGATGCCAAGGTTGAACGGCTTGGCGAGAGGCAGAAGTGCAGCAGCTGTCACCATGAGGAGAGCAATGACATAGAACACCTTGCGGCGACCAATGAAGTTGATTGACCGCTTGCCGGTGTAGAGGTCGTTTCCGAAGTCAGTAAAACGCGACATGACTACTTTCCTGCCTTTTCGTTGTTCTCGGCGATTTCGGCGGCCTTGCGTTCTGCGATTGTCTGGCGACGCTCGGCCTCGCGCGACGACTTCTTGAGCTTGGTCGATGCGGCTTCGTTGCGAGCGCGGAACTGCCCGCGGCCAACGTATTCCACTGCTCCCAGAGCCTTGGCGTCAAAGCCCGACCAAGGGTGGCCCGAAGCAAAGAACTTGAGCGTTGCCAGGATCTGCAGCATCGGATGGGTGAAGAGCACAACAACGGCAAGGTCAACGAGTGTAGTTAGACCAAGGGTGAACGCGAATCCGCGAACGCTACCAACGGTGAGCACATAAAGCGTGGATGCGGCCAGGAGGCTCACGCCATCCGAGACGATGATGGTTCGAATGGCTCGAGACCAACCTGCCTCAACCGCGGCACTTAGTGGTCGACCGTCGCGCAGCTCGTCACGAACGCGCTCAAAGAGAACGATGAACGAGTCTGCGGTAATACCGATTGCGACGATCAGACCGGCAACACCCGAGAGCGATAGGCGGTAGCCCTGGCGCCAGGAGAGCAAGGCGATCAGGAGGTAGGTCAGCACGGCGGCGACAACCAGCGAGCCAATTGTGACGATGGCGAGTCCGCGGTATTGGAATACCGAGTAGATGACGACCAAGATCAAACCGATGAGGCCGGCTAGAAGGCCGTTCGCGAGCTGCTCCGAGCCCAGGGTTGCCGAGATGTTCTCTTGGCTTTGAACGTTGAAGCCGATTGGCAGCGAGCCGTACTTCAGCTGGTCAGAAAGGGTCTTGGCAGAGATGCTGGTGAAGTTTCCGGTGATCTGAGCCGAGCCGTTGGTGATTACCGCGTTGGTCTGCGGAGCAGTGATAACTAGGTCGTCGAGAGTAATCGCAAAGCGGTTGAGCGGGCTGGCGAGCGGGTAAAGACGCGACGTGGTCTTAGAGAACTTCGCAGAGCCAGCGGTGTTGAACGAGAGGTTTACTGCCCACTCGTTAGTGCTCGCGCCGGTCGAGGTCGTCACGGTACCCGAGCTGGCATCCGAGATGTCGGTTCCGTCGATCTCTACCTTCGAAAGAATGTACTTCTCGGTTAGGTCGGTGCTGCAGGTGACCAGAGGCTTGGCTGGGTCGGCGGCGTCGCCGGCGTTCTTCTTAGCCTTAGAGCAGTCGAGGCTCTCGTACTCAGCCTGGAGAGCCTTGCTCACATAGTTGAGGTCGCTCGGGTTGTTTGGGTCTGGAGCGGCAGCGGAGGTGGCAATTGGCTGGCTCGCAGGAGTCGCGGTTGGGGTCGGGGTTGCGCCGTTCGCGCCTCCGACATTGCTCGAAGAAGCGGCCGATGCGGCAAGCACGGCGCGGAACTCAAGTTTGGCCGATGCCTTGATTAGCTGAAGGGTGTTGTCGTCTGGCTTGCCAGGGATCGAGACCACGATGTTGCTGTTGCCCGAGGTGGTGACCTGGGCTTCGCTAACACCGCTCGCGTTTACGCGGTCACGAATGATGGCGACGGCCTGGTTGAGGGTCTCTTCGCTGACTGTCTTGTTGCTCGTGGTCAACTGCGGGGTGAGGATGATCTGGGTTCCACCCTGCAGGTCTAGCGCTAGTTGCGGCACAAAACTTGCACCGACGATTCCGTTTAGAGCGCCGCCACCAATCAGGGCGACAAAGCCCAGGATGAGGGCAACGAGCCACAGAAGGCGCTTTCGAGCGCCCTTGACTACACCGTTTGCTGACACGTTTGGTTCCTTGCTTACTTAGCGGACTTCGAGGCTGGCTTAGCTGCCGGCGCCTTCTTAGCTGGGGTCTTTGCTGCTGCGGGCTTTGCAGCCGGCTTTGCTGCAGGTTTTGCGGCAGCGGCCTTCTTGGCCGGCGCCTTGGCAACCGGGGTGACGGCTGCGACGGCATCCTCGACGACCTCGGCCTCATCGGCAACAGGCTCGGTGATGAAGCGCACGATGGCAGCCTTCGAGACCTCGAGGCGGGTGCCTGGGGTGCTCTCAACGAGAGCGCGGTCGCCATCAACCGAGATGATGGTCGCGAAAATGCCGCTGTTTAGCATTACCTTGGCGCCCGGCTGAACGCGGTCGGCGAGTTCTGCGGCCTGACGCTTGCGCTTGCGGCTCGAGAAAAACATCATTACGAACATGCCCGCCGCAACGACGAGAAGAAGAGTTTGGTCCATGGGGTCCTGATTCGCTAAGTTTTGAGCCCTTTGGGCAACCTAACGATTATAGGTCAAGCAGTGGCTGCTGACCCGATGCCGGCGGGGTTAACCCGAGGTGTCGATAGGCGGCATCCGTGGCGAGTCGACCTCGAGGAGTGCGCAGCACGAGTCCCTGTCTAACAAGGTAGGGCTCAACCACCGAATCGATGGTGTCCTGCTCTTCGCCCACCGATGCCGCGAGGGTGCTGAGACCCACCGGTTTGCCGGCGAAGCGCTTGGTCAGAATCTCGAGGATTGCTCGGTCGATGCGATCAAGCCCGAGTTCGTCAACCTCATATAGCTTGAGTGCGCCCAGGGCGTGCGATAGCTCGATTCGGGCAACACCTGCAACCAGCCCGAAGTCACGAACCCGGCGAAGCAGGCGGTTGGCGATTCGCGGGGTGCCGCGCGAACGCTTGCCAATCTCTGCGACCGCATCCTCGCTGATTTGAACGTCGAGGCGCTCGGCTGCGCGCTGCACCACCTGCGCGAGTTCGGCTGGTTCGTAGTACTCGAGGTGTGCGGTGAAGCCAAAGCGATCGCGAAGTGGATTTGGCAGCATGCCCGAGCGCGTCGTGGCGCCAATCAGGGTGAATGGCTCAAGGTCAAGCGGAATCGAGGATGCGCCAGCGCCCTTGCCGACCATCACGTCGACCCTGAAGTCTTCCATCGCGAGATAGAGCATCTCTTCGGCGGCCTTCGACATTCGGTGAATCTCGTCGATGAAGAGAATCTCGCCCGCCGAAAGCGAGGTGAGAATGGCCGCTAGGTCACCCGCGTGCTGAATCGTCGGGCCGCTGGTCTGGCGAATTGCCCTGCCACTCTCGGCGGCAACGATGTTGGCCAGGGTTGTCTTGCCCAGGCCTGGTGGGCCGGCCAGCAGAATGTGGTCCGAGGTTCTGCCCTGGATGCGCGCCGCCTCGAGAAGCAGCCCGAGTTGGTCGCGAACCTTGGTCTGTCCAACGAACTCCCCCAGGGTGCGAGGGCGCAGGGCCGCCTCGAAGGCGAGGTCAGATGAATCTGGGGCCGGATCGGTCAGGTCGTTCTCGGTCACGGCTTAGCCCTGCTTTCGAGGCGCCGAAAGCTTGCCGAGGGCGGCACGCAGCAGCGCGTCGCGAGTCTCAAAGGTCTCGCCGCGCAGCAACTCCGCCACCGAGTCACTAGCCGCCCGTTCACTCCAGCCGAGCCCAACCAGGGCGTCGATCACCTGGCCGTCGAATGGAACGGCCTTGGCGCTCGGACCACTCGCAGAGGTCGTCGGCTTGAGCCCCAGCTTGCCGGCAAGGGTCACCACGATGAGTTTTGCGGTCTTTGGTCCGATTCCAGAGACGGCCTTGAAGGCGATGTCATCCTCGTTTGCAACCGCCATGGCCACGGCCTCGGCATCGAGTTCGTTCAGAATCGCGAGCGCGCTCTTGGGGCCAACCCCGGTTACCGAGCGAAGCAGGTCAAAAAGCTCGCGCTCCTGAACCGTGGCAAAGCCAAACAGGGTCGCAGAGTCTTCGCGAACGATGTATGAGGTCTCAACCTCAAGCGCGTCGCCGGCCGAGAGCCCGAGCGATAGACGCGAGGTTGTGAAGACCAGGTAGCCGACTCCCCCGACGTCAAGAACGACGCGACCGGCTGATGCGGAGCGAACTGAACCGCGGAGCGAGGCAATCATGCAACAAGACTAACTAGCGTTTGCGCGAACCCTTGGCGGCTCGCTCGGCAGCAGCCCACTGCTGTTGCGCCTTAGTTGACGAAACCATGGATGACGCATTTGCGCTCGAGTTTCCCTTCAGTGCTTGGCATATCGCGATCGCGAGGCTGTCTGCGGCATCCGCTGGCTTTGGGATCTCATCTAGCCCTAGCAAGCGTGCGACCATGTTGCCCACCTGCTGCTTTGGTGCGCGGCCGGAGCCCGTGACCGCAGCCTTGACCTCGGTAGGCGTGTGCAGAAAAACGGGGATTCCGCGCTGCTGGGCGAGCAGAAGAACTACTCCCGAAATCTGTGCGGTGCCCATGACCGTCTTGAGCCGGGGCTGAGCAAACAGGCGTTCTAGGGCGATTACATCCGGCTTGGTCTGGTCGATGAGCGCAACCAGCCCGTCGGCTAGCGTGGCGATGCGCTCCCCCAGCTCCATTTCGCTTGGGGTCCGCAAGGTATCAACCGAGACGAGCGAGAGCTTTCGGCCGGCGCCAAGGTCGACCACACCAACACCGCACCTGGTGAGGCCGGGGTCGATCCCCAAGACGCGTCGCGCCATTAGTCGTTTTCGAGTTCGGCCAATACCTCTGGCGACATGTCGAAGTTCGAATAGACGTTCTGCACTTCGTCGGAGTCTTCTAGGGCGTCGATCAGCTTGATGACCTTGCGGGCGGTGTCAGCATCGACCTGAATTGGCATCGACGAAACGAACTCGACGTCTGCCGACTCATAGTCGATTCCAGCGCCCTGCAGAGCGGTGCGCACGGCGACCATGTCGCTCGGGTCGGTGGTGATCACGAACTGCTCACCGCGGTCTTCAACGTCTTCGACGCCAACCTCAAGCACGGCCTCGAGAATCGAGTCTTCGGTGACTCCGGCTTCTTTTGCAACCAGGATGACACCCTTGCGCGAGAACATGTAGCTCACGCTGCCCGGGTCTGCCATGGTGCCGTTGTTGCGCGTGACAGCAACGCGCACGTCGGCTGCTGCGCGGTTTTTGTTGTCGGTCAAACACTCGATCAGAATCGCAACACCGTTGGGGCCATAGCCTTCGTACATGATGGTGACGTATTCGGCCGCGCCGGCATCCTGGCCACTGCCACGCTTGATCGCGCGCTCGATGTTGTCGTTGGGCAGCGAAGACTTGCGGCCCTTTTGAACCGCGTCATACAGAGTCGGGTTGCCGTCGAGGTCTGCTCCGCCGAGGCGAGCGGCAACTTCGATGTTCTTGATCAACTTGGCAAACAACTTGGCGCGACGGCCGTCGATGACTGCCTTTTTGTGCTTGGTTGTAGCCCATTTGGAATGGCCGGACATGATGCTCCTGTGCTGCGTTTTATTTGCGACTAGTCTAACCAGCCCCTAGCTGTTTGGTCAGGCGCACATGTTGTCAAAAAGGGCGTGGATGCGGTCTTCGCCCGTCACCTCTGGGTGAAAGCTGATGCCGAGCAAGTTGCCCTGGCGCACGCCCACGATGCCGCCATTAGGCAGGCTCGATACGACCTCAACCCCGGCTCCGACCGACTCGATAAGCGGCGCACGGATGAAGGCCGCGTGAACGGATCCCTCGATGCCCGAAAAGGCCAGGTCTGCTTCGAACGAGTCGACTTGGTGGCCGAACGCATTGCGTCGCACAACAGCGTCGAGGCCACCAAAGCCCTCTTGGCCGTCGATCGCATCCTCAATCTTGTTTGCGAGCATGATTAGCCCGGCGCAGGTGCCAAAGACAGGCAGCCCGTTTGAGATAGCGGTTCGAATGGGCTCGAACAGACCGTAGATTTTGCTGAGTTTTTCGATGACGGTCGACTCGCCACCAGGCAGCACGAGACCTCGAATCTCGCTCAACTGTGACGCGTGCTTGACCTCAATGGTCTCGACGCCGAGTCGCTCGAAAGTTGCGCGATGCTCTCTAACGTCGCCCTGAAGCGCCAGAACGCCTATCGGCTTGCGCATTACCAGCCGCGGTCGGCCAGACGGTGCGGAGCAGGAATGTCGTTGACATTGATACCGACCATGGCCTCGCCGAGTCCACGGCTAACCTGGGCCAGAATCTCTGGGTCGTTATAGAAGGTGGTTGCCTTGACGATGGCCTTGGCGCGCTCGATCGGGTTGCCCGACTTGAAGATGCCAGAGCCTACAAAGACGCCGTCTGCGCCAAGCTGCATCATCAGAGCGGCGTCGGCGGGAGTTGCAACTCCACCTGCGGTGAATAGCACCACCGGGAGCTTGCCGGTTCTTGCTACCTCGCGCACGAGCTCAAACGGAGCCTGAAGCTCCTTTGCAGCGACGTAGAGTTCATCCTCGTTCTTCGCAGCAAGAGCACGAATCTCGGATGAAATGGTGCGGATGTGCTTGGTGGCCTCAGAAACGTCGCCGGTGCCGGCCTCGCCCTTCGAGCGGATCATGGCGGCACCCTCGGTTATGCGACGCAGAGCCTCGCCCAGGTTGGTTGCGCCACATACGAAAGGAACCTTGAACTTCCACTTGTCGATGTGGTTTACGTAGTCGGCTGGGCTTAGCACCTCTGACTCGTCGATGTAGTCGACCTTGAGGGCCTCGAGAATCTGCGCCTCGACGAAGTGGCCGATGCGGGCCTTGGCCATGACGGGAATCGAGACTGCCTCGATGATTCCGTCGATCATGTCTGGGTCGCTCATGCGAGCAACGCCACCCTGGGCACGGATGTCTGCTGGCACACGCTCGAGGGCCATGACGGCTACTGCGCCGGCATCCTCGGCGATTTTGGCCTGCTCTGGGGTTACGACGTCCATGATGACGCCGCCCTTGAGCATTTCGGCTAGGCCGCGCTTGACTAGGGATGAACCGGTGACTGAATTATTCGACTGAGTTTCGCTCATGTCTTCAAGTCTAAACCTTGCTGGCAGGCTCAAAAACTTTGAGCGAAACCTTATGAAACAGTAGGTTCCGAGCCCCAGTTGTCGGACTGCCAGGCAGCGGCGATCTCATCGCGAACCTCGCCGAGCAGCTTTGGCAGCGCCTTGGTTTCGGCAATGATCGGAAAGAAGTTTGCGTCGTTGCGCCAACGCGGCACAACGTGCTGATGCAGGTGGCCCGCTATTCCGGCGCCAGCAACCTCGCCCTGGTTCATGCCGATATTGAAGCCGTGCGCGTTTGATACGCCTCTGATGACCCGCATGGCGCGCTGGGTCAGCGCACCGATCTCGGCAATCTCCTCGGTGGTTGCCTCGTCGTAGCCGGCGATGTGGCGATAAGGGCAAACCAGCAGGTGCCCGCTGTTGTATGGGTAGAGGTTCAGCAGCACGAATGCTGTCTTGCCGCGGTGCACGATAAGTGCCTCTTCATCGCTGCGCTTTGGGCCATTGCAGAATGGGCAGTCGGTCTCTGCTGGCTGCTGCCCGTGCTGAATGTAAACGAGTCGGTGCGGGGTCCAGAGGCGCTGAAAGCTGTCTGGCGCGTCAGCGACCTGCCAGCTCGGCTCGCTCTGTATCCCGTCGCTCACTAGACCTGCTCTTTGTTTCGAATCGCCGACAGGATGCGCTCGATAGCCTCAGCCACGGGCACGCCGTTCTCTTGGCGTCCGTCGCGATAGCGGAACGATACGGCGCCAGCCGCTTCATCCTCGCCGCCGGCGATTAGCTGGAACGGAACACGGTCCTTGGTGTGATTGCGGATCTTCTTCTGCATACGGTCATCCGAGTCATCGACGGTGACGCGAACGCCCGCCTTGCGAAGCTGGGATGCGATGCCGTGCAGGTACTCGCTGAATGCGTCGGCAACCGGGATTCCGACTACCTGCAGGGGTGCCAACCATGGCGGAAAGTGCCCGGCGTAGTGCTCGGTGAGCACGCCGAAGAAGCGCTCGATCGAGCCGAAGAGTGCGCGGTGAATCATTACGGGGCGCTGACGAGAGCCATCTGCCGCGGTGTATTCGAGGTCGAACCGCTCGGGCAGGTTGAAGTCGAGCTGAATCGTCGACATCTGCCAGGTGCGGCCGATTGCGTCGCGGGCCTGAACCGAGATCTTCGGGCCATAGAAGGCGGCGCCACCCGGGTCTGGCACTAGCTCGAGGCCAGACTGAGTCGCAACCTTCTCGAGAGTCGCGGTGGCCGTCTGCCAAATGGCGTCGTCGCCAACGAACTTCGGGTTGCCCTCTTCTTTGGTCGAGAGTTCGAGGTAGAAGTCGTCGAGTCCGTAGTCGCGCAGCAGGTCGAGCACGAAGTTAAGAACGTTGGTGAGCTCGGCCTCCATGGTCTCGGGCGTCACAAAGAGGTGGGCGTCATCCTGGGTGAAGCCGCGGGCGCGAGTAAGGCCGTGCAGAACGCCCGACTTCTCGTAGCGATACACGGTGCCAAACTCGAACATGCGCAGCGGCAGGTCGCGATACGAACGGCCCTGCGACTTGAAGATCAAGATGTGGAACGGGCAGTTCATCGGCTTTAGGTAGTAGTCGGCGCCTTGCTTGCGAACGACGCCGTTCTCATCGCGCTCTTCGTCGAGCTGCAACGGCGGGAACATGCCATCGGCATACCAAGCGAGGTGGCCCGAGGTTTCAAAGAGGTTCGACTTGGTGATGTGCGGCGAATAGACAAACTCGTAGCCGTCTTCTTCGTGACGTTGGCGGCTGTAGTCCTCCATCACGCGACGGATGATGCCGCCTTTGGGGTGAAACACAGCGAGACCGGAACCGATCTCCTCTGGAAACGAGAAGAGGTCGAGCTCGGCGCCTAGACGGCGGTGGTCGCGCTTGGCGGCCTCTTCGACGCGCTCCTGGTAGGCACGAAGTTCATCCTTGGTTGGCCATGCGGTGCCATAGATGCGCTGGAGCTGCTTGTTCTTTTCGTTGCCGCGCCAGTAGGCGGCCGCCACGCGGGTCAGCGCAAAACCAGCGCCGATCATGCGGGTGTTCGGCAGGTGTGGGCCGCGGCAGAGATCGCGCCACTTGGTGTCGCCGGTAGCCGGGTCGATGTTGTCATAGATCGTCAGTTCGCCCGCGCCAACCTCGGCGGCGCCTTCGCCGACATCCTGGTTGCCGCTCTTTAGGCCGATGAGCTCGAGCTTGTATGGCTCGTGCGCGAGCTCGACGATTGCGTCGGAGTCAGTGGTCACTCGACGCACAAAGCGCTGGCCTCCGCGGATGATGCGGTCCATGGCTTTCTCGAGTGCGCGAAGGTCTTCTGGAGTGAATGGCTCGGCGACGTCGAAGTCATAGTAGAACCCGTCGGTGACCGGTGGGCCGATGCCTAGCTTGGCCTCTGGGTTGATGCTCTGAACGGCCTGCGCGAGCACGTGTGCGGTCGAGTGACGAAGGATGTTGAGCCCATCCTGGCTCGAAATTTCGACGCCTTCAACAACGTCACCGTCGGCAAACTTGTGGGCCAAATCTTTTAGCTCGCCATTCACGCGGCTGGCAACGATGGTCTTCGATGTGAACAGCTCGAATCCAGTCGATCCGGCAGCAATCTCTCGCTGCTGACCTTCGTGAATGACTTTGATGCTGTTCGACAAGACTGCTCCTTAGCTGACCTCAACAATCCTACCGATTCGAGTTAGGCGTGCCTTGGTAGGCAAAACCAGCGCCAACATTTAGTTTTGAGGCATGGCGAAACTGACTCAGCAAGAACTCGACGCGCAGGTTGTCGCGTCCGAGGAATTCCAGAAGACCCAGATGGCCAATAAGCTCAACTGGCTTCGCGCCGGAGTGCTCGGTGCCAACGACGGAATCATGTCGACATCGGGAATCGTGATGGGTATTGCCGGTTCGCCCAATGCCACCAGCGCACAGATCATCCTCGCGGGAGTCGCGGCCCTAGTAGCTGGTTCAATCTCGATGGCCGGCGGCGAATACACCTCCGTTTCGGCACAGCGTGACAGCGAAATCGCAGCCCTTGCCAAGGAATCGCAGGAGCTCAAGGACAATCCAGAAGCCGAGCTGCGCGAGCTCACTTTCTTCTATGAACAGAAGGGTCTCTCGTTCGAGTTGGCCCAAAAGGTCGCGACCGAACTTACAGCCAAGGATGCGCTGCGCGCTCACGCCGAGGCAGAGCTCGGCATCGACTCCGAAGAGCAGGTCAGCCCTACCTCGGCTGCCATGTCGTCGTTCGTTGCCTTTGCAGGCGGGTCGATCCTGCCCTTGCTCGCGATTTCGATGGCTCCCTCGGTTCGCATTTGGTTGACTCTCGCTGCCGTAGTGCTTTCGCTCACCGTCACCGGGTACGTCGGCGCCAAAATCGGCGGCGCCAAGGCCGGTCGAGCAATCGTGCGCAACCTCCTTGTTTCGCTCGCCACTATGGGAATCACCTACGGCATCGGCCACCTAGTCGGATCGAACGTGGCCTAATGAACGATCCGATAGCCAATCAGGAGTATCACGAGATCCTGCCCCGCTTGTTTCTCGGTGGCACTCCCCCCGCTCGCGACCACCAGGTCAACCCGAGCCCCGTGCCAAGCGAGTTCGACGAGATCGACCTGGTTTGCACCTTTCACAAGTATTCGACGCCGGTAATCGGCGAGACCATCGAGATGCGGTATTTCTTCGAGGATGACTGGAACTATGGTCTTCAGCCGCAGAGCTTCTCAAAGATAAACGAGATTGCCGAGTATGCGCACGAGGCCTGGACCAATGGCAAGCGGGTTCTGCTTCGCTGCCAGGGTGGTCGCAATCGCAGCGGTTTGGTGATGGGTGTCGTGCTCCTTCGTGCCGGTTACAGCGCGGATGACGCCATCGCGCTGATGCGTGAGCGCCGCCACGAGTCTGTGCTCTTCAACGAGCACTTCGTGGCCTCGCTGCGCGAATGGGTCCTCTAGGCAACGTGTTTCCGCAGCAGAGTCGGGATGCGAAACTATCGGATCTAAGCTCTTGCGAGAGTCACCTTGTTGGACCTGTCATCGCTGTCATAGAGAGCGGTGAAGATGCGATTAGTTCCCCCAGCCTGGCCCAATTAATGTTTGCTCGACTCGCTACCGCTTGCTCATGCTAGGCCCGCCCTTAACCTCCGGAGCATAACGATCTTCGCCTAGTCGGCCAGAAGACGATTATCGACTTGATACGACGGGTGTCAGGACGCCAGACATAGTGAAGGCGCGCTTAAGGTTGCTTCTTGCAGAGCTGCTGAATAAACAGAGATCCACCGTACGCATTGCCGAGCGCTTCGCCAAGGCCATCCCCACCCTTTTTAACATCAACAAGGGCATCGATTAGAAACTGAACGTTTTCGCGGTCATAGGCGTCCATGGTGCCAGTCTTCACTACCTTGCTGAGCGGAGCAATTTCTCGGTAGGCAACCGCTTCTTGAGCATCCTTGTCTCGCAGGTAGTCCTCTAAAAGCGTGTCTCCATGGTAAGACAAAGGGTCAATTGCGATCCAGCGATTGTAAGCAGTGATCACGGCGTTAGCAGAGCTCACGAGTTCCGGGCAATGCCCTGCAAACGGCGCACTGCTCCTTGAGCTGCTGGCAGCGGGAACCGGCTCCTCACTCTTTGATGTATTGCTCGCGTTTGAGTTCGTGCAACCAGTTAACGACAAAGCAAGAAGCAGTGATACTGCCGCAGCTGATTTCATTTAGAGGCCCCTAGCTCTTGAGTGGAAAAACTCTACAGGAACGATAGGAAAACTTGCGCGATATGGAAGCCCTTGGGGGGGGGAATCAATCTGGCGCGATTCAAAGTGGCCCAATCAGAGCATAGGAAGCCGCTTTTTACGGTCTCAAGCCAAGAGCTTTCAGGTGACGTTTTCATCGGGCTTGATTGGGTTCGCTTGAGCCTAAAAGTAAAAATCCCCGGTCGCGAGAACCAGGGATTTTCGTGGACGATACTGGGATCGAACCAGTGACCCCTTCCATGTCAAGGAAGTGCGCTACCGCTGCGCCAATCGTCCAGGCGGTGTTTCGAGGTGAAGACGGGATTTGAACCCGTGTAGACGGCTTTGCAGGCCGCTGCCTCGCCTCTCGGCCACTCCACCGTGCTTTACAAGGCCGTGGGCCTATCTTGCGAGCGGATGACGAGATTCGAACTCGCGACCCTCACCTTGGCAAGGTGATGCTCTACCAACTGAGCCACATCCGCGTTGCGCTCTTTCGAGTGCGTGAAAACTCTAACCAAAATCGGGCTGCATTGCAAACCGAAAGCGACACGTTGAGAGTTTGGTAGTCTATTTCGGCACGGGCGTTTGGCGTAGTGGTAGCGCGCTTCCTTCACACGGAAGAGGTCACTGGTTCGATCCCAGTAACGCCCACGTGGACCTTGATCCGAAAAACCTACCCCTGTGGCAAATCATTGTCACCAACATTTGGGGCATCCTGATTTTCGCCGTTTTTGCGATAGTAATCGTCGTTCCGGTGGTCGTCGTCGTGAATAACATGCGCGACAAGTGGCCCGACTGGGATGCCAAGAAACGCTTCAAGGTGATTGCCGAAACATCGCTGATTCTCGGAATCATTGCACTCGCGGCCTGGCGCATGAGCCTGCCGATTCTTGCCCCGCTCTAAACGCAGCGAGTGAAAACCTCTAGCCGCGCCAGCTCCAGCGAGGGTCAGTGCCTGCGTATCCGGTCTCACCGTGCTGCACAAGGTCAACGCCCGCGATTTCATCCGTGCTGGTGACTCTGAAGCCCATGGTCTTCTGGATCAGCCAGGCAATGACGTATGCGCCGACAAACGAGTAAACACCGACCACCAGAACGCCGATGGACTGCTTGCCGAGTTGCCCGGGACCGAAACCAAGAACCCAGCCGTACCCGGTTGCGAACAGCCCGATAAACAGGGTTCCGACAACGCCGCCAACCAAGTGAATGCCCACCACGTCGAGCGAGTCGTCGAAGCCGAGTCGATACTTCAGCTCGATGGCATAGAAACAGATCACGCCAACTAGCGCACCCAGCACGAGCGACCAGACCGGAGTCAAGAATCCACAGGATGGCGTGATGGCGACGAGGCCCGCAATGGCGCCAGAACCAAGGCCGATAGAGGTTGGCTTGCCGTGCTTGAACTTCTCGATGAATCCCCAGGTGGCCATGGCGCCGACGGGAGCAGCGAGAGTGTTCACCCAGGCGAGCGATGCTGTGCCATCGGCGGCGAGCTCAGAGCCGGCGTTGAAGCCGAACCATCCGAACCAGAGGATGCCAACGCCAATCAGCACGAGTGGCACGTTGTGTGGCGCGTGCATGCCCTTCATAAAGCCGAAGCGCTTGCCAACCACCAGGGCCACAGCCAGGGCCGATGCGCCCGAAGCGATCTCGACCACGGTTCCGCCCGCGAAGTCGAGCACCCCGATATCCTTGACCAACCAACCGCCATCTGTGATCTTGCCAAAGGTGCCAGAGAAGTTGAAGATCCAACCCGCTACGGGAAAGTAGATGACCGTTGCCCAGAGTCCCGCGAAGACCATCCACGCGCCGAACTTGGCTCGGTCAGCAATCGCGCCAGAGATCAGCGCGACGGTGATGATGGCAAAGGTGCCCTGAAACGCGGCAAACGCCAGCGGAAACGAGTCGCTGGTTAGCGCCTGATGCACGATGTCGTTGAGAAAGAGCTTGTCGGTGTCGATGCCAAACACGCCATCCCAGCCAAAGAAGTGGCCGGAGCCCGCGTTGCCGAAGGAGATTGCATAGCCGTAGATGACCCAGATAACGCCGATGAGACCGAGCGAGCCGAATGACATCATCATCATGCTCACGACGCTGGATGCGCGGACCAGCCCCCCATAGAAGAATGCGAGGCCGGGGGTCATGAATAGCACGAGGGCCGTGCAGATCAGCAGAAACGCTGTGTTGTCTTGACTGTGAAGCATCTAAAACTTTCGGCCAAAAGAAAAGTGGAAGGGCCCCAATGGGACCCTTCCACTTTAATGCTTGTTCTGCGTTTAGACGCGGTCGCTGCCGAAGGCGTATGCCTCTTCGCCGTGAACCACGGTGTCGATGCCTGCGATCTCGTCTTCAGCCTTGACTCTGAAGCCGATTGTCTTCTCGACCAGGAGGCCGATGACGTAGGCTCCGACGAAGCTGTAGAGCAGAACTGCTCCGGCTCCCCATGCCTGCATCAAGAACTGGTGCCATCCGTAGCCAAAGGCTGCGCCGACGCCGCGACCGAAGATACCGATGAACAAGGTTCCTACGATTCCACCGACGAGGTGGATGCCCACTACGTCGAGCGAGTCGTCGAATCCGAGGGCGAACTTCAGGTCGACTGCGAGTGCACAGAGGGCGCCGGCGAGCACACCGAGCAGAAGGCCCCACATCGGGTCGAGGATCTGACATGCAGGGGTGATGGCAACGAGGCCAGCAACCGCACCAGAACCGGCACCAATCGAGGTTGCCTTGCCGTGCTTGATCTTCTCAACAATGATCCAGCCGAGCATTGCGGCGGCAGGAGCCGACAGGGTGTTGATGAACGCGATCGAGGCGCTGCCGTCTGCTGCGACCTCGGAACCGGCGTTGAAGCCGAACCAGCCGAACCAGAGCAGAGCGACACCCAGAAGGGTCAGTGGCACGTTGTGCGGCTGGGTGATTCCCTTGCTGAAGCCAAAGCGCTTGCCGAGGACGATTGCGAGGGCCAGACCAGCTGCACCGGCGTTGATGTGAACCGCGGTTCCACCGGCGAAGTCGATTACGCCGAGGTCCTTGACGATCCAACCACCGTCGATGATCTTGCCATCCTTGAGGGTGAAGTTGAAGACCCAGTTAGCTACTGGGAAGTAAACGATTGTTGCCCAGATGCCCGCGAAGACCATCCATGCACCAAACTTGGCGCGGTCTGCGATGGCGCCCGAAATCAGTGCGACGGTGATGATTGCGAAGGTCGCCTGGAACGCCACGAACGCTAGCGACGGGAAGGCGCCGGTTGGAGTCAGTGCGTCTTTCACCTGAGCGGCAAGCCCGATGTAGTCGGTGTCGATACCAAACCAGCCGTCGATTCCAACGAAGGTCTTGGTGCCACCGTTCGAGAACGAAATGGCGTATCCGTAGATAACCCACAGCACGCCAATAAGGCCGAGCGAACCGAAGCTCAACATCATCATGCTCACGACCGACTTGGCCTTGACCATGCCGCCGTAGAAGAACGCGAGTCCGGGGGTCATCAGAAGCACGAGTGCGGCTGTAAGCAATACGAAGCCGGTGTTTCCTTGATCCATAATTTCCTCATCTCAAGAAGATCGCCCAGGTTCGGGCACGAGACAAGTTTGCGATTCTCGTATTTCGACAAATGGCGTGGTTTGTTTCGAGTTTGTAAAAACTCGGCGAGTATTGACGAATGCCACACATTTCTTCGCGCCGGTCAGCGCTGTTGCTCGTGATTGGCATTGCCATCGGCCTGGTTGCCGCAAACCTCGGATGGCTCCGCGCGACTCCGGTTCTGACTGAGAGCAGCCAATGGCTATTGCTCCCCTTCTTTGCGCTGATTGGCTTCGAGTTGCGCGCGGAGTTCTCGGGCAAGGGTCGCGCATCGCTAAAGCGCTTGTTGGCTCCGGCGCTCTCGGCCCTCTTTGGGGCGGCGTTGCCGGTGCTAACTTTGCTGGCAATCGCAGGCGCCGCAAGCGCCCAAGCCTGGCCGGTGCCCGTCGCCACCGACCTAACCCTGACTCTGGCGGTCTTTGCGCTGGCCACCGGCTCTGCGCGCAATGGTTGGCGAACATACCTATTGGCATTCGCGGTCTTCGACGACATCCTTGGAACACTCGCATTGAACGCCAGCCAACCATCGCTGAGCCCTTCGCTGATTGGCGTGTTGTTCGGGCTTGCATTGCCACCAGTTGTCGCCGGGCGCATCACCGCGGTAATCGAACGCCCAGTGCACTACCTGGTGGTGCCACTGTTCGCCGTCGCAGCCAGCCTGATCTTGCTATCGAGCGTCTCTTATGGACCGTTGTTTCTGGCCGTGCTGCTGCGCCCTATCGGCAAGTTTGTGGGTATTGTCTTAGGCTATTGCCTCGGCAGAAGTTCATCTGGCTTAGCTCGAACTAATCGCGAGTGGCTGGGCATTTCGGCCCTTGGCGCGCTCGGTGGCGTTGGAT
>JBEGJS010000032.1:0-8440 GCA_041184485.1 Actinomycetota bacterium
TGCTGACGCTCGATAAGAACGAAAGCGATAATGCCCAGTGCGCCTAAGACGTACATCGAAATCGAACCGGATGAAGCCCAACCCCAGGTGCGGCCCTGTTCGGCAACGATCAGCAGTGGCACGACACCGACGACGATGGTGAAGGCACCCCACCAGTCGATCTTCTGCTTCACCGGGTGGTGAGGAATGTGCAAGAAGTGCACGACCATGTAGAGCGCGGCTGCACCGATTGGAATGTTGATCAAGAAGACCCAGCGCCAGCCGCTGATAAATAGGATCTCGTCGGTGCCTGCGAACAGACCACCGATCAGTGGGCCGAGCACACTCGAGGTGCCGAATACGGCTAGGAACATACCTTGGTATTTTGCGCGGTCGCGTGGTGGAACCACGTCGGCGAGAATCGTCAGCGCGAGCGAGAACAGACCGCCGGCGCCGATGCCCTGAATGGCTCTAAACGCTGCGAGTTCGTACATGCCCGAACCGCCACCGTTTGGGTCACCGGTTACGAATCCACAGGCAACCGAGCCGAGGATGAAGATGCTGATAGCCCACAAAAAGAGCTGGCGACGACCAAAGATGTCGCCGAGCTTGCCATAGATGGGGGTGGCGATGGTTGAGGTGATCAGGTAGGCGGTGGTCACCCAGGCCTGCAACTCGAGGCCGTTTAGGTCGTCGGCGATGGTGCGCATTGCGCTACCTACCACGCTCTGGTCGAGGGCCGAAAGAAACATGCCCGACATCAGGCCGATCAAGACAAACAGGATTTGGCGGTGTGTCATCACGCCAGTTTTTGCGGACTCTGCGGCCGCAGCCATACGTGCTTCACGCGACAAAATAACTCTTTTCGATTGGGAAGTTAGGCTTTATCTATGCTCCAGCCTAAACGCCCGATTGGGCTCGACAACGCTAACCACAGGATGCTCTCGAAGATTTCCTGCACAGTGGTTTTGCTGCTAGCCGGAGCCCTCTTTGCCCCTCAAGGTGGCGCCGCGGCTCAACCGACAGCTCGACCTGCCAGCTTCGATGCGACAGCGAATCCCACCAATCACGCCGAGTCGATTTGGGTCGTGGTCAACAAGAAGCGGCCGCTCATCCCGTTGAAATATTCGCCCGTGACAACGAAGCCCAACTTCGACCTGCCGAGCACGAATAACCCATATGGACGTCGCCTGGCGAAGCAGTCCGCGCTAGCCATTGTGCTTTTGGCCAAGGCAATGCGGGCCGAAGGCGCAGGCGATCTGGTGCTCAACAGCGGCTATCGCTCGTTTGGCGAACAGACCTACGTGCACAACCGCCAGGTGCAGCGCTTTGGCCTTGAGGCGGGCGAGGCGCTAGCCGCTCGGCCGGGATACTCTGAGCACCAGACCGGGTTGGCCGCAGATGTTTCGGCACTCGGCCAGGGTTGCGGCATCCAGTTCTGTTTTGGCAACACCGTTGCCGGCAAGTGGCTGCGCGAGAACTCTTGGCGCTTCGGCTTCATCGTGCGCTACCCCAAGGGCAAGACGCCCATCACCGGTTATGACTACGAGCCATGGCACCTGCGATACGTCGGCACGGCTCTGAGCCGGCAAATGCACGCGGATGGTGTGACCGTGCTCGAGACCTTCTTCGGCCTGCCGGCCGCTCCCGCATACCGCCACTAACGTGCGGCCTGGTCGGCGCCTTCGGCGTCGACTGCCCTGCTAGCCGAGCACTCCGTCGACCAGTGCCTTGGCCTCAACCTGAACCTGCTTGAGGTGGTCGGCTCCCTTGAACGATTCGCCATAGATCTTGTAGACGTTTTCGGTGCCCGAAGGTCGCGCGGCAAACCAGGCGCTCTCGGTCTCGACCTTGAGGCCGCCCAAGGCAGCGCCGTTGCCTGGCGCATGGGTGAGTGCGCGAAGAATCGGTTCGCCGGCAAGGGTCGAAGCGGTCACGGCGTCTGCCGATAGCTTGCCGAGTTTGGCTTTCTGCTCGATCGTTGCCGGGGCGTCGATGCGCTCGTATGCGGGAGCCCCAAACTTTGCGGTTAGGTCGGTGTAGTGCTGGCTCGGGGTCTTGCCGGTGACGGCGGTGATTTCGGCCGCGAGTAGGCACAGAATCAGGCCATCCTTGTCGGTCGACCACGCGGTGCCGTCGGTGCGCAAGAACGAGGCGCCGGCCGACTCTTCGCCGCCGAAACCAACCGAGCCGTCGATGAGGCCGGGCACGAACCACTTGAACCCGACCGGCACTTCGATGAGCTTGCGACCGAGGTCGGCAACCACCGAGTCGATGATGCGTGACGAGACCATGGTCTTGCCTACGGCCGCGCTGGCCGACCATCCTGGGCGGTTTCTAAATAGGTAGTCGATGCCCACTGCCAAGAAGTGGTTGGGGTTCATGAGGCCGTGGTCGCGAGTGACGATGCCGTGGCGGTCGGCGTCGGCGTCGTTGCCGGTTGAGATGTCGAACTTGTCGCGGGCCGCAATAAGCGATGCCATGGCGTGCGGGCTCGAGCAGTCCATGCGGATCTTGCCGTCCCAGTCGAGGGTCATAAAGCCGAACTGAAAATCGACCGCCGGGTTGACCACGGTGAGGTTCAGGCCGAAGCGATCGGCAATCTCGCCCCAGTAGTGCACGGATGCACCGCCCATCGGGTCGGCGCCTATCGAAACCTGCGAACCACGGATGGCGTCTAGGTTGATGACGCTGCCGAGCTGGCTGATGTAGTTGTCTTTGAAGTGGAACTTGCGGGCATTGGGGGCCGCGCGCTTAACCTCGCGCAGACCACCGAGAATGATCTCGTTCGCGCGAGCGGCAACCCAGTTGGTTGCGTCGGAGTCGGCTGGGCCACCGTGCGGTGGGTTGTACTTGAAGCCGCCATCGGTTGGCGGGTTGTGACTCGGAGTGATCACGAGGCCGTCGGCGAGGCTCGGGTCGTTGGCCGCCTTGCCCAGGTTGTGATTGATGATCGCAACCGAGACCGCGGGGGTCGGCGTATAGAGCTCATCCGCGTCAATAAAGGTTGGCACGTCGTTGCCGGCCAGCACCTCGAGCGCGGTCTGTTCGGCCGGGGCGCTGAGGGCGTGGGTGTCTTTGCCGACGTAGATCGGGCCGTGAATATTCTGCGAGCGACGGTACTCGACGATTGCCTGCGTAATCGCCGCGATGTGATCCTCGTTGAACGAGACATTGAGTGAGGTGCCGCGGTGACCGCTCGTGCCGAACGCAACCTTCTGCTCGGGGTTGGTCACATCGGGGTGCAGGTCAAAGTATTTTGCGACCAGATCGTCGATGTCAACCAGATCAGAAGGTAGGGGCTTTAGCCCAGCGCGCTCACTCATAACCCTATTTTGGCCGTTAACCTTGTAGGTATGTCTGCATCCGCTCGAAATGTTAAGAAGACCTACGCCTACCTTGGGCCTGTGGGTACATTTACCGAGCTCGCCCTGGCCCAGCTGCCAGAGGCCAAAGGCGGCAAGTGGGTGCCGGTAACAACCGTCGCGGATGCGCTCGGCGAGGTGCTCGCTGGTCGTGCCGGTCGCGCGGTCGTGCCAGTTGAGTCGTCTGTCGAAGGCGGCGTATCGGCGACCCTCGATGCACTCGCGACGACAGATGGTCTGCGCATCTTCGGCGAGACCCTCGTGGCCGTTAACTTCAACCTCGTGGTGCGACCAGGCACCAAGCTCGCAGATGTGAAGACCATCGCGGCGCATCCCGTTGCCTATGCTCAGGTGCGCGGTTGGCTAGCCGCCAACCTGCCAAAGCACGCGCACCTGTTGGCCACATCCAACGCCGCCGCCGCCGCAGAGCTACTCACCAGTGATGCCGCCGATGCCGCAATCACCACGCCAAACGCCACCGATCACTACGCGGTCAAGGTGCTTGCCAAAAACATCGCGGATAACGCACACGCGCAGACCCGCTTCATCGTGGTCGGCCGCAGCGGCGAACTCGCCAAGCGCACCGGAGCAGACAAGACATCCATCGTCGTCGAGTTGCCGACAGACCGCCCAGGTGCTCTGCTCGAAATGCTCGAGCAGTTTGCCGCTCGAGGAGTAAACCTGAGCCGCATCGAGTCACGCCCCATCGGCGATCGCCTCGGCCGCTACCGCTTCAACATCGACGCCATTGGCCACGTTGCCGATGCCGCAGTCGCCGAGGCACTCAAGGGCCTACACCGTTTCAGCCCACGCATCGTCTTCTTGGGTTCGTATCCCAAGGCCGACGGCAAGCAGACCAAGCACGAGGGCAACAACTCGAACGCCGAGTTCGAAACCGCGGATGCCTGGTTCAAGAGCCTGCTGAGCTGACTCGAACGGGTAACCTTGAAGGGTGATTGACCTCAACCTGCTTCGAGAAGACCCGGCCGCCATTAAGGCATCCCAGCGCGCCCGCGGGGCAGCAGAGTCGCTGGTCGATGAGGCCCAAAGCGCCGATGCCGCTTATCGCAAGGCGCTCAACGAGTTCGAAAACCTGCGCGCCGAGCAGAACGCACACAGCAAGCTGGTTGCGCAGGCCCCAAAAGAAGAGAAGCAGGCACTGGTTGCCGCGGCTCAAGAGCTTTCGGCCCGCGTAAAGGTCGCCGACGCAGCAGCTGGTGAGGCCCAGGCCGCACTCGACAAGCTCATCTGGCAGATCGAAAACGTCGTCATCGATGGCGTGCCAGAGGGTGGCGAAGACGACTACGTGGTGCTTAAAGAAGTGGGCACCAAGCGCGACTTCGGCTTCGAACCCAAAGACCACGTTGCCCTCGGTGAATCGCTCGACATGATCGACATCGAGCGCGGTGCCAAGATTTCTGGCTCACGCTTCTATTTCTTAAAGGGCTGGGGCGCGCGCCTAGAACTCGCGCTGATGAACCTCGCGCTTGACCAGGCGGTCGAGGCCGGGTTCACCGCCCTCATCACCCCCACGCTGGTTCGCCCAGAAATCATGGCCGGCACCGGGTTCCTCGGTGCACACGCCGACGAGATCTACTACCTGCCAGCCGACGACCTTTACCTCACCGGCACATCCGAGGTAGCGCTCGCCGGCTACCACCGCGACGAAATCGTTGACCTCAGCGATGGCCCGCTGCGCTACGCCGGCTGGAGCACCTGCTACCGACGCGAGGCAGGCAGCCACGGCAAAGACACCCGTGGCATTCTGCGCGTGCACCAGTTCAACAAGCTCGAGATGTTCGCCTACATCGACCCTGCTGAGGCCGAAGCAGAGCACGCGCGCCTGCTCGCTTGGCAAGAGCAAATGCTGCAAAAGTGCGAGCTGCCATACCGCGTCATCGACACCGCCGCCGGCGACCTCGGCTCATCTGCCGCCCGCAAGTTCGACGCCGAGGCCTGGGTTCCGAGCCAACAGACCTACCGTGAGCTCACCTCCACCTCCAACTGCACGACCTTTCAGGCTCGCCGCCTAAACGTGCGCTACCGCCGCGAGGATGGCAAGACAGCAAACGTCGCCACCCTAAACGGCACCCTGGCCACCACCAGATGGCTGGTCGCAATTCTCGAAAACCACCAGCAGGCAGACGGCTCGGTGCGAATTCCAGAGGCACTGCGCCCATACCTCGGCGGCGCCAGCAGCATCAACCCGAAGAACTAAGAGCACCGAGCATATGAGCAACCAGCCGATCGCCCAAGGTGACGACCGCTGGATGATTGCACTCGACGTCGACGGCACCCTGGTGCACGACGACGGTTACATGTCTGCGGTCGTCGCCGCCGAGGTCGCGCGAGTCAGGGCCCTCGGCCACGAAGTGGTCATCGCGACCGGGCGTTCGGCGGCCAACACGATTCCAGTGATTCGCGACCTAGCCATCGAAGGTGGCGAGGCGGTGTGCAGCAACGGTGCGGTCACCGTGCGCATCGATCACGACCATCCGCGTGGATTCGAACCCATCGAGGTCATCAGCTTCGACCCGCGAACCGTGCTCACCGAGCTAATCAAATACCTCCCGGATGCACACTTTGCGGTCGAGGAGCTCGACGGAACCTACAAGTTTCACAAGCCGTTTCCGGCATACGCCCTCGGCGATGTCAACGAAGAGACTCCGCTCGAAGACCTGATGCGCAACCACGTCAGCCGCGTCGTCGTGCTCAGCCCTGGCCAAGACCTCGACGAGTTTCTTGCCCTGGTCAAACTGGCTGGGTTGCACTCGGTTTCTTATGCCATCGGCTACACCGCCTGGCTCGACATCTCGCCGCAGGGCGTCAGCAAGGCAACCGCGCTCGAGCGCATCCGTGAAAATCGGGGCATCAAGCCCGAGCAGGTCATTGTGATTGGCGACGGCAGAAACGACGTGCTGATGTTCGAGTGGGCGCAGGCCGGCGGCGGCCTCGCCTATGCCATGGGGCAAGGGCCCGAAGAGGTGCGCCAGGCGGCCACCGCGGTGACGGCAACGGTCGAAGACGACGGGGTTGCCAGAGTTCTCTCAGGCTTCGAGGGCATTCTCTTTACGAGGGCGCTCGGCTAAACTTAGAGGGCTTCGCTGGTGAAGCCAGGAGGGCTGTCCGAGCGGCCGATGGAGCTGGTCTTGAAAACCAGTGAACAGAAATGTTCCGTGGGTTCGAATCCCACGCCCTCCGCACACCACTAAACGAGGATGCGATTTTGAGCCAACGACCAACCCGCGAAGAGCGCCAGGCCAAACGCCTGCAAAAGCGCCGCGCGTTGGCCCGCCACGGAATCATCGCCAAGCCCAGCTTTGCTCGAGCGTTCTTCGGAATATTCATAAAGGCCGTTGCGGCAATTGCAGGCGCGGCCGTGGCGGTGACCGGCATATCGACCTTCGAAATCGCCCAGCAGCTCAAGGCAAACGGCATCGTGCTCACCGATGCCAACGGAAAACCTTTCGCCGCGAACGCCGCCGACCTAAAGGGTCCGATCAACATGTTGCTGGTTGGCTCTGACACCCGCAGCGGTTCAGACCCTCGCATCTTCGGCAACGAGACCTCGACTCTCGCCGACGTCATCATCCTGTTGCACGTTTCTGCCGACCGACAGAATGCGGTCGCGCTCAGTTTTCCGCGAGACCTGCTAGTTCCATGGCCTGCTTGCCCGAGCAGCACCGGCGGCCCGGGCTATTACGCGCAGTCACTCGGGCAAATCAACGCCACCATCGCCAATGGCGGGCCAACCTGCACGTTGCTTACGGTCGAGAAGTTAACCGGCGTGAAGATTCCCTATCTCGCGATGATCAACTTTGGCGGCGTCATCGAAATGTCTAACGCAATCGGTGGCGTGCGCGTCTGCATCGCCAAAGATCTCAAAGACCCATACACCTTCTTGAATCTTAAAAAGGGATGGCAGACGCTTCAGGGAATGCAGGCACTGCAGTTCTTGCGCACTCGCCACGGCGTTGGCGACGGCTCTGACCTCGGCCGCATCTCGAACCAGCAGGTGTTTTTGACCTCGCTCATTCGCAAGGTGCGCAGCCAGGGTGTGCTCACCAACCCAGTCACGCTTTACTCGCTCGCCAATGCGGCCGCTCGCAACATGAAGCTCTCGACCAACCTCACCGACCTCAACACCTTGGTCGGCATCGCCAGTGCCGTTAAGAGCACCCCGCTCGAGAAGATCACCTTCTTGCAGGTTCCATCGCACGGTGGTCTGCCCAAGCCATACTCCGGTCGCGTAATGCCAAACTACGAAACGGCCAACCTGCTGTTTGAAAAGCTGCAAAACGACGAGCCAATCATCCTTGGCAAAGTGAACACAGGATTCGGAACCACGACCCTGCCTAGCGCGTCGCCAAGCGCCAGCCCGAAGGCCAGCGCAACCCCAAAGGCAAGCCCCAAGCCGAGTGCGACGCCGAGCCCATCAGAGTCTGCGCTGCCTGATGGCTTCACCGGCACCAACGGCAGCACCGTCAGCTGCTCTGGCTAGCACCGAGGCAAAACTCGGGTTTCGACCCTAGCGTCGTTTCGGCTAAACTCTTATCTATCGGGAGACGTCGCATAGCCCGGTCGAGTGCGCCTCACTGCTAATGAGGTAGGGATCTTAAAGTCCCTCGGAGGTTCAAATCCTCTCGTCTCCGCAAAGAACAAAAGCCAGCCAACGCTGGCTTTTTTCTTTTGGCCGAGAAGTTGCCGACTCACCGCTTAAGGCTTTCAGCGGCCGAATCTCAGAACGGGGCGATTGGCCTAGGCTTGGGGGAACAACAGAAAAGTGCGGCCACCACGGCGCTAGAAGAAGGGGATCCAAAATGATTTACCCAAGTTTCATGAAGCGCAAGTCGGCAAAGGTCGCAACAACTGCAGCCATCGCCGCGCTCGCCATATCTGGCGCATTGCTGACACCGTCGGCTGCCAACGCAGGTTCCAACGGATACTACCCATCGGGTCCACAGGTCAATGTGCCCCTAGCCACGGTGACAGCCGGCGGCTGGGTTAAGTGCTGGTCTGGCCTCTATTCAGAACACGGCACCGATGTAGCGGATATCGTTGCCGGAACCGCAGCAGGCTCGGTCTCGGCGTGCACC
>JBEGJS010000033.1:0-4276 GCA_041184485.1 Actinomycetota bacterium
AGACAAGGGCCCTCAGCGCCGTCTTGCTCGAGACCTGGTCGACTCGCGCTTCAACTTCGGCGAACTGGTTTTTCCGGTTCTGCTTGTCGTAGTCATCCTGCAGACATTCAACGACAACCTCGTGATGCTCGCATCCACAGTCGCGCTCTGGGCTCTGATGGTGGCCATTGGCATCGACGGCGCGCTGCTTGCCCGCCGCATCAACAAGAAGCTTGCTGAGAAGTATGGCGCTGGGAATGTCGAGCGTGGGCTTGGGCGTTATGTCTTCGTGCGCGCAACGCAGCCTCGCATGCTTAGGATTCCGAAGCCGCAGGTTAAGCGCTTCGAAAAGGTCAACTAAGCGAAACCGAGCCTCGGTTCGCGAGAAGGGTTACTCACATGGAATACCGCTACCTCGGCAACAGTGGCTTCAAGGTTTCAGAGCTCACCTACGGAAACTGGCTCACCCACTCGACCCAGATCGCAGACGAAGCGGCAATTGCAACGGTGCACGCGGCCCTCGATGGTGGCATCACCTCATTTGACACCGCCGACGTCTATGCAAACCAGGCGGCCGAGGCAGTGCTGGGTCGAGCGCTAGCGGGTCAACGCCGCGAGGGTCTTGAGATCTTCACCAAGGTTTACTGGCCCGTGGCCGAGCGCAAGCCGAACGACACCGGCCTCTCGCGCAAGCACATCATGGAGTCGATTAACGGCTCGCTCAAGCGCCTCGGTACCGACTATGTCGACCTATATCAGGCCCACCGCTTCGACTACGAGACTCCGCTCGAAGAGACCATGCAGGCCTTCGCCGACATCGTTCGACAGGGCAAGGCGCTCTACATCGGCACATCCGAGTGGACAGCAGAGCAGATTCGCGCCGGCCACGAGTTGTCACGCCAAATGGGCTTTCAGTTCATCTCGAACCAGCCTCAGTACTCGGCAATTTGGCGAGTCATCGAAGAAAAGGTGATTCCGACCTCAGCCGAGCTGGGCATCAGCCAGATCGTCTGGTCGCCGATGGCCCAGGGTGTTCTGACCGGCAAGTACCTGCCAGGGCAACCAGTGCCGGCAGACTCGCGCGCTGCCAACGAGCAAATCGGTGGCTCAATCGCAAAATTCATGGATGAAGACCTACTGACTCGTGTTCAGCAGTTGAAGCCGCTCGCCGAAGACCTCGGCCTCACGCTTGCCCAGTTCTCGCTGGCTTGGGTGCTGCAGAACCCGAACGTGAGCTCGGCTATCGTCGGCGCAAGCAAGCCAGAGCAGATCAGCTCGAACATCGCGGCGGCCGGGGTAAAGATTCCTGGCGACGTGATGGCAAAGGTGACCGAGATTTTGGGCAGCTTCGTAGTGACGGATCCGGCGGAAACCGTTAGCCCAGAGACTCGCCTGGTCTAGCGCTTTAGATTCGAACTAGGAGTTTTTGGCTAGTTCGCGATTGATCTTGCGAGCCCAGAGTGGGCCTTCGAAAATGAACCCGCTGTAGCCCTGAACCAGCGTCGCGCCGTGGTTCAGACGCTCGCGCACCTCGGCGCCCGTCTCTACGCCACCCACCGAGATAATCGCTGCTCGGCCGTCGATTCGCTTCGCAAGAATGTCGAGTACCTCGATGGCACGGGCTTTGAGTGGCGCGCCAGATAGGCCACCAGCTCCTGCTGCTTCTACCTTCGCCTTGGCCGTTGCGAGGCCATCGCGCCCAATTGTGGTGTTGGTGGCAATGACACCGGCAAGGCCAAGTTCGAGGGCCAAATCTGCAACCGCAAGCACGTCTTCGTCGGCCAGGTCTGGCGCAATTTTCACCAAGACCGGCACTCCCCTAGCTTCTTCTGTGACAGCAACCAGGATGGGCCTGAGCGCCTCAACCGACTGCAGCGAGCGCAGGCCAGGTGTGTTTGGAGAAGAGACGTTCACCGCGACGTAGTCGGCAAAAGGCGCAAGCAGCCTCGCGCTGGTGCGATAGTCGGCAACCGCGTCTTCTACCTCGACTGCGCGGCTCTTGCCGATGTTCACTCCGATGATGGGCACGCGTGCTCCACGTGCACGCAACCGCCCGAGACGCTCGGCAACGACCTCGGCTCCATCGTTGTTGAAGCCCATCCGGTTAATTAAGGCGCGGTCTGGAATCAGGCGAAACAGGCGAGGCTTGGGGTTGCCCGGCTGGGCTAGAGCGGTCACGGTGCCAATTTCGACGTGCGAGAAGCCTAGGTCGCCAAGCACCTCGACTGCTACGGCGTTTTTGTCGAATCCGGCAGCCATGCCGAACGGGCCGGCAAAATCCAGGCCGAATGCGCTCACCGAGCGGGCTTTGGGTTGGGTGGCACGAAGCAGACGGCTAATGCCCGAAACCCTAAGCATCTTGAGCGCAAACATGCCCAGGTGATGGGCAGTTTCGGGGTCGAAGCGCGTGAAGATCAGGCGAAAAAAGAGGTGATAGAGCACGGTTCTAGGTTAGCGGTTGTCTTTGAAGGCCTTGATGGCCGATTCGAAGTCTTCGAGGCTGCTCCAGCCCTCGTAGACGCTTGCGAAGCGCATGAAGGCTACCTCGTCGAGAGCTTTGAGAGGTTCGAGAATGGCAAGACCAACCTCGTTTGCGTCGATCTGGGCGGCGCCGGTTGCGCGCACGGTCTCTTCGACCTTCTGTGCCAGAACCGCGAGGTCAGAGTCGGAGACTGGCCTGCCCTGGCATGCCTTGCGCACGCCATTGACGATTTTTTCACGGCTGAACGGTTCGATCACTCCGCTGCGCTTCATCACCATCAGGGATGCCGTTTCGGTGGTGCTGAATCGTTGGTTGCACTGCGGGCACTGCCTGCGTCGGCGAATCGAAGAACCGTCGTCGGCCGTGCGCGAGTCCATGACTCGAGAGTCAGGAAAACGGCAGAACGGACAATGCATGGGCAGGACCTCCTGAAGCCCACTTTACTAGATGTTGTGCGTTTTTTGAGAAATTGCCACTACATCTAGTTTTTGGATCTCTTTTGCCAAATCAGCGACACGAGAACTCCAGCTGCAGCGCCGATCGAATTTGCCACCCAGTCGGCCGGGTCTGGCGCGCCGAAACCACTCACCTGCTGCAGGCACTCGATGGCAAACGACAGCACGCTCAGAGATATCAGGGCGAGGATTGGGCGACGCAAGACCAAGGCGATTGCGACACCGGCTGGCACGAAGAGCACCAAGTTGAGCACAAAGTTCGACTGCTGCGAGTTGAAGACGCCGTGCCAAAGGGTGCGGTCGGTGAGCCAAAAACTGGGCGCGAGCCCCTCGAAGTGGCGCCCGAGCAGCGTGACGCTAACTACCGCGGCGAGCGATGTTAGAGCCCAAAACGCCTTGGCGGGCGATGACTTGAGTGCCCGAGCTACCGAGCGGCGGGCCAAGAAACTCAGCAGCGCCAATGCGGCAAACAGAGATAGCACCTGCGGGTTTAGAACGGCCGCCGCCAGGTTGGCGATCGAGGTCATCGAGTCTCGAAGCGCGCCTTGATGGCCTCGCCGTGTGCGGGCAGCCCCTCTGCCTTGGCGAAGTCATTAACCAGGTCGGCGATTGGCTCGAGGCCCGCGCGCGAGTAGTCGATGACCTGCTGTGCGCGCAAGAAGGTGTGCACGCCGAGGCCCGAGGCAAACTTGGCCTGATAACCGGTTGGCAGCACGTGGCTCGAGCCGGCCATGTAGTCACCGAGCGAAACCGGCGAGTTGGCCCCCAAGAAGATCGCTCCAGCGTTCGAAATCTTCGAAAGCGTCGACTCGTTGTTGGTCGAGTGAATCTCGAGGTGCTCGGTCGCATACAGGTTCGCGAAGTCGATCGCGGCTTGCCAGTCAGAAACCAGCACCGCCGCGGACTGTTGCCCAAGCAGCGCCTGCAGAACGCGCTCCGCGTGCAGAGTCTGGCCCGCCAGCGCGGCCACCTCAAACTGAACCGCCTGAATCAACTCGGATGAGTCGGTCACCAGAACCGAGGCCGCTGCCTCGTCGTGTTCGGCCTGCGAAATCAGGTCGAAGGCAATCAGGCGAGCATCGGCCGTCTTGTCGGCCAGCACCAGAATCTCTGTCGTGCCGGCTTCGGAGTCGATGCCGATTACCCCGCGCAGCGCTCGCTTTGCCGCGGTCACAAAAATGTTGCCGGGTCCGGTGACGAGTTCGACGCGCTCGAGAACGCCTGGAATACCGTGCGCGAAAGCCGCCACCGCTGCTGGCCCGCCGATTGCGTAAACCTCGGTCACACCAAGCAGGGCCGCCGTGGCAAGCACGGTCGGGTGCGGGCGACCACCGAAGGCCTTCTGGCCCGGCGTAGCAAC
>JBEGJS010000034.1:0-4117 GCA_041184485.1 Actinomycetota bacterium
GCCACGCGGGTGCAAACCTCGCGTGGTCAGCTCGGCTTTGCCTTGCCAGCACGAGGCAGCCACTTTGCCGTGGATGCCGTGGCGGCAATCAGCCTGTGCCAAACACTGCTTGCCAAACCAGATCTAGCGCTGTTTGCTAAGACGCTCGATGAGATTCCGCCTGTCTTTGCTCGCGGCGAGATCATCGAGGTAGAGGGCCAAAAACTCGAGTTGGTTCTGGTGCAGAACCCTGCAAGCACGCAGTTGAACATCGACGCTCTCAGTTCGAACCTCGAGTGCATCTATTTCGGCATCGGACGAGATGTGCACGACCCATCCTGGTTGTGGACAGTGACCCTGCCCGACTGGCGAGCCGTAGCCATCACGGCGGGCTACAACGCCAACGAAGCCGCTCTCTTCTTGAAGTATTCTGGCGTAGAGCCTGGCCAGGTCATTCCCGACGACATCCCTGCATCGCTCGAGGCGTTCCTTGCGCTGCCGGCTCCATCAACTGGGGTAAAGACGCTCATCATTTCGGCTGACGTCATGCGACGGATCCGCCGCCATCTCGGATTTGAGACTCCTGAGGCGGTGAGGCAGTGAAACTGAAGCTGGGTAGCTACTATGCCGACCGCCTAAACCTCAACGGAGATCAGGCCAACATCCCCGTGCTAGCCAAGCGTGCAGCGGCCTACGGACTTGCTGCAGAGGTCTCGGACGTGTTCTCGAAGGCTGATCTCGATGGTGTAGACCTACTGGTGATCGGCCACGGCTCGATTGCAGCATGGGCCAGCATCCAAGGTGCCGAGGATTTTCTTGCGGCGGTAGCGAAGACGGGCATTCTTTGCCTGGCGATCGGTTCTGGTGCCGAGCGATTCGCAGCGGCCAACAACCTCTCGGTCGTTTCGGGGGAGCGCAGCTCTAGATTCGAAGAGCACCACCTGCAGTTCGGCGAGCGGGACTTCGAGCTGGTCGGCTACGCAAATACCACGACCACAGACCTCAAGAGCAAATGGTTTGGAAACGCCATTCTCACGACTCTGCACGGACCTCTGCTCGCAAAGAATCCCGAATTTGCAGACTGGCTGCTCGAAGAAGTGGCCAAACGTCAGGGTGCTGGGCTCCCGGCAAAGCCCGAGACTCTGGTGGAGTTGGATGCGCTTGCGTCTGCCGCTCGGCGAGACGCACTGCGCTGAACTACTTAGAAGCGTTTAGCTTCGAAGACTCATCGTGCCAGGTGAGCGCAATCGGCTCTAGCTTGGCCTTGTTTTCGTTGCCGTGGTGAGCGCAGAAGAGCAGCTCGCCAGTTGGCAGAACGACCCGAATGTATGCCTGGGCGCCGCAGGCGTCACAGCGATCGCTCACGTGAAGAGCTATCTGCTCCGGTGAAACGGTCTTGTTCTCGGACTCTTGGGCTTCTGCTGATGCTGGCATTACGACTCACTTTCTGACAACTATGACAACACACGACGCCGGCCGAAGTTCCCCATTTGGCGGCAAGTTCGCTAGTGGCGGAAGAATCCTCGCTGTGGGTGTCGCAAGGGCAATCTGGCTACCTTTGATTAGGCTTTTGAAGTGCCTTCCTCCGAATACTCCGCCCGCCATCTAAGCGTCTTAGAGGGCCTAGACGCCGTCCGCAAGCGTCCCGGAATGTACATCGGCTCTACCGACAGCCGCGGTCTAATGCACTGCCTCTGGGAGATCATCGATAACTCCGTGGATGAGGCCTTGGCGGGGCACGGCAACTCGATCGGCATCGTGCTGCACGAGGATGCCAGCGTCGAGGTGCGCGACCACGCGCGAGGAATCCCCGTAGACATCGAGCCAAAGACCGGCCTCAGCGGCGTCGAGGTCGTCTTCACGAAGCTTCACGCCGGTGGCAAGTTTGGTTCAGGGTCTTACGCGGCTTCGGGCGGTTTGCACGGTGTCGGCGCATCCGTGGTTAATGCACTTTCTGCGCGACTCGACGTTGAGGTCGACCGCGACGGCGCCACTTGGGCCATGTCGTTCAGGCGCGGAGAGCCCGGCCGCTTCGACGACAGCAAGGGCAAGAGTCCTCTGAGCCCGTTTACCCCCTTCGAGGATGCCAGCGAGCTGACCAAGATCGCCAAGGTCGCCAAAGGCGTCACCGGAACCCGCGTTCGCTACTGGGCCGACCCACAGATCTTCATCAAAGAAGCAAAGTTCGCCGTCGACGAGTTGGCAGACCGCGCCCGTCAGACCGCGTTTCTGGTGCCTGGACTGCGCCTTCTCATCGAAGACAAACGTGCCGGCGCAACCCCAGAGGCTGCCAAGCAGGAGTTTCATTTTGACGGCGGCTTGGCAGCATTCGCCGATTTCCTTGCGCCTGACGCCGCCCTCACGTCGACCTGGATTCTGAAGGGCAACGGCGACTACACCGAGACCGTGCCAGTGCTCGACGAAAGCGGAAACATGGTTTCGCGCGAGGTGCAGCGAAACGCCGAGGTCGAGGTGGCCCTTCGGTGGGGCACGGGCTATGACGCCACCCAAAAATCATTCGTGAACATCATCGCGACACCAAAGGGTGGCACACACCTGGCTGGCTTCGAGCAGGCGCTAACCAAGGTGCTGCGTGCCCAGGTTGACGCCAACAGCCGCCGGCTCAAGGTAGGCAACGACAAGCTCGAAAAAGACGACATCGTCGCTGGGCTAACCGCCGTCGTTGCCGTGCGCATCGCCGAGCCTCAGTTTGAGGGTCAGACAAAAGAGATTCTCGGAACTCCAGCCGTCAAGAACATCGTCGCAAACGTCGTCACCAAAGAACTGAACGCTAGATTCACCTCGAGCAAGCGCGACGACAAAGCCCAAACATCACTGTTGCTCGACAAGGTCGTGGCCGAGATGAAGGCGCGAGTCTCGGCGCGCACTCACAAAGAGACGCAGCGCCGCAAGAACGCGCTCGAGAGCTCCTCGCTGCCAACCAAACTCGTCGACTGCAGAACTCAAGAGACCGAGGTCTCAGAACTGTTCATCGTCGAGGGCGACAGCGCTCTCGGTACCGCGAAACTTGCCCGCAACAGTGAGTACCAGGCGCTGTTGCCCATCCGTGGAAAAATTCTCAACGTTCAGAAGGCATCGATCTCAGACATGCTCTCGAACGCCGAGTGCGCATCGATAATCCAGGTAATCGGGGCCGGTTCGGGCAGGTCATTTGACCTCGCGTCTGCGCGATACGGCAAGGTCATTCTGATGAGCGACGCGGATGTCGACGGCGCGCACATTCGCACCCTGTTGTTGACGCTGTTCTTTAGGTACATGAGACCGATGATCGAGAACGGTCAGGTCTACGCGGCCGTTCCGCCCCTGCATCGAGTCGTGATCGTGAATCCCGGGTCGAAGCAGAACGAAACCGTCTACACCTACTCGCAGGCCGAACTCGAATCCTTGCTAAAGAAGCTCAAGGCCGCCGGCAAGCGCTACCAGGAACCGATTCAGCGCTACAAGGGCTTGGGCGAGATGGACGCCGATCAGCTCGCCGAGACGACCATGGATAGGTCGAAGCGCCTCTTGCGACGGGTGCGACTCGAAGACGGCGAGATGTCTGACAAGGTCTTCGAGCTGCTGATGGGCAACGAGGTGGCCCCGCGCAGAGACTTCATCATTGACTCGGCCGACGAATTCGATAGCGCGAGAATCGACGCCTAAAGGCCCCAATCGGTTACTTGCGATTGGCCCCGCCTTCGCAGGGCCTTAGATTCCGGCCGAACCAATCACGCTGTCGATGCGAGTGCCAGATGCGTCGCGCTTCGACAACTCCGACGGGATGTTCGCGGGCTTGCCGTCTGGCGTAAGTGCCTTTGGCTTCGAAGTGCCGACCCAGGCGAAATAGATCTGATTCTCGTCGCGGATGAACTTGTGGGCGCGCACGCCGCCGGTCGCCCTGCCCTTCGGCGGAAACTCCTCGAGAACGCTGAGTTTGGCAGAACCCGGATCGGTACCCGGAATTGCTGCATCGCTGTTGGCAGCGGTCAGGACGAAGGCCTCGCCACCGGCCGGCACGACACCAGCTGCAAGAACCGAAGCGCCATCGGCAAGGTTGATGCCGGCAACGCCGGAGGCCACCCTGCCCTGCGCGCGAACGCCCGAGGCGCCAAACCTGAGCAGTTGAGCATCGGTG
>JBEGJS010000035.1:0-3415 GCA_041184485.1 Actinomycetota bacterium
CGTTTCGACCGTCGGTGGGGTGCGCCTGATTGAGCCGGCCGCCGATCTCGCCATCGCCCTGGCAATCGCATCGGCCGTGCAAGACAAGCCCATCGCGCACAACCTGGTTGCCTACGGCGAAATCAGTTTGGCTGGCGAGATTCGCCGGGTCAGCAACGCCAACATTCGCAAGAACGAGGCGGCCCGACTAGGGTTTGTGCGCTCTGTCGACTCGGATGCGGGGCAGCTCAAGGCCGCCCTGGCTCTGGGCCTCAACTGGTAGGCAGCGGCCTAAAAACTAGTTCAGGATGAACTGAACGTCGTTCGAGATCACTCCGTTGACCTCGGCCTTGACGTGATAACTCGCTCCACCGGCGATTGCCTGAGTCTGGTTTGCGCCACAACCCGTATCGCTCGATCGAACTCGGAACCACGCCGAAGGGTCGCTCTTGAGGGCGACGCTCGGGTCGAGTTTGATGACGGCATCGGTGTCTTTGCTGCGATCGCACTGCTTGGATGTCCAGATTGTCTCGGCACCACTGGTGATGTTGAAGAACTGCACGGCGGAGCCAGCATTGAATGTGCAGGCAACTCGGCCCGTGTTGGTCAACGTGAACCAGAGCTTGGGATTCACTCCCGGAGCGAAGGCACTGAAGGCCGTCTTGCCATCGCCGATAAAGGCCTTAACCGAAACTGTGCCTGGCGCGCACGCGGTCACGGCGCCGCTAGCCTCGGCCGACGGGGATGCCGACTGACTAGTCGAAGGCGTCGAACCACCCGGATTGAAGATACTGCCGATCCATCCAAAAAGTGCACTGACTACTGCAATGACGAGCCAAACGGCTAATCCCACAACGACTAGCGCACCTATGCGTCGGCGCATGAACATCTTGCGGCGTTGTTCTGGAGTTAGTTTGCGTTGCTGAGCCATGTTTTAAGGCTACGCAAGAGGTCGGCTAGATGACCTTAAGCATCCTCGTGTTGCCTAGTGTGTTGGCCTTAACTCGGGCCAAATCGAGAAACTCGGCCACGCCATCGTCGGTTGACTGGGCCATCTCGTTGAATGTCTCTTCGTCCACCGGAATATCACTGATTGCCTCAAAGCCGTGCTTTGCAAAGAAGTCGACCTCAAACGTGAGGCAGAACACGCGCTTTAGCCCCAGCGATGCCGCGCGCTCGATTAGCGCCGCAACAATTGAGTGGCCGATTCCGCGACCGCGTGCGCCCTCGGCAACCACGAGTGAGCGCACCTCGCCGAGGTCTTCCCACATGATGTGAAGCGCACCGGCTCCGACCACGGCTCCGGTCTCATCGACGGCAACCAAGAACTCTTGCACGCGCTCGAACAACCCAACAAGTTGGTGGTGCAAGAGCACGTTGCTTGCCTCGAGCGGCGCGCGCATCGCGGCTATGGCGCGCACGTCTGACGTCTGCGCCTGCCGAATAGTGATGCCGTTGGACATTCCTAAAGTTTAGGCCGTGATGGCCGCTTCGACCTTGGCTTCGAAGGTGAACTCGTTGCCGTCGAAGTCGACATCCACGTGCGAGCCGGTTGGCATCTCGCCGTGCATGATCTTCTCGCTCAAGCGGTCTTCGATTTCGCGCTGAACCGCGCGACGCAGTGGTCGCGCACCGAGGGCCGGATCAAAGCCGAGCGTGATGAGACGCTCCTTGGCCGCCTGGCTGACCTTGAGCGTGATGTTGCGCTCCTCGAGGCGACGACCGAGGCGTGCCACGAACAGGTCAACGATCTGAAGCAGTTCGGCCTGGTTGAGCTGCGGAAAGACGATGGTTTCGTCGACGCGGTTCAAGAACTCAGGCTTGAACTGCTTCTTCAGCTCTTCGTTGACCTTGCCACGCATGCGCTCGTAGTCGTTGCCAGAGTCGCCCTCGAGGGCGAAGCCCATCGCGCCGCGAGCGATGTCGCGAGTGCCGAGGTTGGTGGTCATGATGATGATCGTGTTCTTGAAGTCGACGACACGACCCTGACCATCGGTCAGGCGACCCTCTTCGAGAATCTGCAGCAGCGAGTTGAAGATGTCTGGGTGCGCCTTCTCGATCTCGTCGAACAACACCACCGAGAACGGCTTGCGGCGAACCTTTTCGGTCAGCTGGCCACCTTCTTCGAAGCCGACGAAGCCCGGAGGGGCACCGAACAGGCGGCTCACGGTGTGCTTCTCGCCGTATTCGCTCATGTCAAGCGAAATCAACGCGCCTTCGTCGTCAAACAAGAACTCGGCGAGCGCCTTGGCGAGCTCGGTCTTGCCCACACCGGTTGGGCCGGCAAAGATGAACGAACCGGATGGACGGTTTGGGTCCTTGAGGCCGGCACGCTGGCGGCGAATCGACTTGGAGATCGCCTTGATGGCGTCGTCCTGGCCAATGACGCGCTTGTGCAGTTCGTCTTCCATAAAGATGAGCTTGGCGCTCTCTTCTTCGGTGAGCTTGAAAACTGGGATGCCGGTTGCCTGCGCAAGTACCTCTGCGATTAGGCCTTCATCCACGACGCCGGTGGCGGCAACGTTGCCCGAACGGAACTGCTTCTCGAGCTTGACGCGCTCGATGCCCAGCTTCTTTTCTTCGTCGCGCTTAGAGGCGGCGAGCTCGAAGTCTTGGTCTTCGATTGCCTTCTCTTTTGCCACGCGAACGGCGGCAATTTGGTCTTCGATCTCGCGCAATTCTGGTGGCGACGAAAGAATCGAGAGGCGCAGTCGAGCGCCGGCCTCGTCGATAAGGTCGATCGCCTTGTCTGGCAAGAAACGGTCGGTGATGTAACGGTCGCTTAGGCTGGCTGCCGCGGTGAGCGCGCCATCCGTGATTGAAACCTTGTGATGTGCTTCGTAGCGGTCGCGAAGGCCCTTCAAGATATTGATCGCCATCGGCAGGGTCGGCTCGGAGACGTTCACCGACTGGAATCGGCGGGCCAGGGCGGCATCCTTTTCGAAGTGCTTGCGGTACTCGTCGAGGGTGGTCGCACCGATGGTCTGCAGCTCGCCGCGGGCCAGCAGCGGCTTGAGAATCGAGGCGGCGTCGATTGCTCCCTCGGCGGCACCTGCGCCGACCAGGGTGTGAATCTCGTCGATGAAGGTGATGATGTCGCCGCGAGTGCGAATCTCCTTGGTGACCTTCTTGAGTCGCTCCTCAAAGTCACCGCGGTAGCGCGAACCGGCGATCAGCGAGCCCATGTCTAGGGTGTAAAGCTGTTTGCCCTTGAGGGTCTCTGGCACGTTGCCGGCAACGATCGCCTGCGCCAAGCCCTCGACAACGGCGGTCTTGCCAACGCCAGGCTCACCGATGAGCACCGGGTTGTTCTTCGAGCGACGCGAAAGAATCTGCATGACGCGCTCGATCTCGCGCTCGCGACCAATGACAGGGTCGAGCTTGCCGTCGGCCGCCGCTTGGGTCAGGTTGCGACCGAACTGGTCGAGAATCGTCG
>JBEGJS010000036.1:0-10241 GCA_041184485.1 Actinomycetota bacterium
CTTTGCCTGGAAGGGCGAGACCCTCGAGGAGTACTGGTGGTGCACCTCGCGCATCTTCGACTGGTCGGCTGAGGCTGCCGCAGATGGCGCTGACTACATCGGCCCAAACTTGATTCTCGACGACGGCGGAGACGCAACCCTGCTCGTGCACAAGGGCCGCGAGTTTGAGCTGGCCGGTTCGGTGCCAGCCACCGGTGCCGACGACAGCGAAGAGTTCGGTGTCATTCTCGAGCTTCTGCGCAAGTCGCTAACCGAAGCACCGAACCGCTTCACAACCATTGCCGTCGAACTCATCGGCGTCTCAGAAGAGACCACCACGGGCGTGCACCGCCTCTACGAGTTTCACAAGCGCGGCGAACTGCTTTTTCCGGCAATCAACGTAAACGACTCGGTGACCAAGACCAAGTTCGACAACAAGTACGGCATTCGCCACTCGCTGCCAGACGGCCTGAACCGCGCCACCGACGTTCTTATCGGCGGCAAGACCGTGTTCATTGCTGGCTACGGCGACGTCGGCAAGGGCTGCGCCGAGGCCATGGCCGGCCAGGGTGCGCGCGTAATCGTCAGCGAGATCGACCCGATCTGCGCCCTTCAGGCTGCCATGGATGGCTACCAGGTCGCCACCCTAGAGTCGGTCGTAGAGACCGCCGACATCTTCATCACCGCCACCGGCAACACTCGAGTCATTCGCCCAGAGCACGTCGAGCGCATGAAGCACCTCGCGATTGTGGCCAACGTCGGTCACTTCGACGACGAGATCGACATGGCTGGCATCGGACGCATCGAAGGCATCGACAAGATCGAGATCAAGCCTCAGGTGCACGAGTGGCGACTGACCAACGGTCGTTCGGTGCTGATTCTCAGCGAGGGCCGTTTGATGAACCTCGGCAACGCCACCGGGCATCCTAGTTTTGTAATGAGCAACTCGTTCAGCAACCAGGTTCTGGCACAGATTGAGCTGTTCACCAAGCGCAGCGAATACCCGATCGGGGTTTACGTCTTGCCAAAGCACCTCGACGAAAAGGTCGCAAGTTTGCATCTTTCGGCTTTGGGTGTTGAATTGACTCAGCTCACCGACGAGCAGGCCAGCTACATCGGTGTCTCGAAGAGCGGCCCGTTCAAGGTTGAGCACTACAGGTATTAGGGGTTGTCAATGACGCGACACATTCTGGTTGTTGAAGACGATCGCTCACTAAGTGAGACCGTCTGCCTGATGCTCACGGCACAGGGATACCGGGTCACCGCTTGCTACAACGGTCTCTCGGCGCTCGAGGCCTTCAAAAAGCTCAGCCCAGACCTGATTCTTCTCGACATTCAGATTCCAGAGCCAAACGGCATTGAGGTTTGCCGCGAGATTCGACAGACCTCGGGCGTTCCGATCGTCATGGTCACCGCCAAGTCTGAGAGCGAAGACGTAATCGCCGGGCTCAACGTTGGCGCCGACGACTACGTTTCGAAGCCCTTCAACCAGTCTGAACTGCTCGCTCGCATCGCCGCTCGACTGCGCGACAAGCCAGAAGGTGCTGCCGCCTCGGGCACCCTGACCATCGGCCCGCTCACGCTAGACGTCGAGGGCCACGAGGTTCGCCGCGGCACCGAGCGATTGTCACTGACTCCGCTCGAGTTCAATCTGCTTCTCACGCTCGCATCACAGCCATCCAAGGTTTTCTCTCGAGAAGACCTGCTCGAAAAGGTTTGGGGCTACCACTACAAGGCTGACACCAGGTTGGTTAACGTTCACGTTCAGCGACTGCGTTCGAAGATCGAGGATGACCCCGAGGACCCACAGATCGTGACCACGATCCGAGGCATCGGCTACCGAGCCGGCAGCCCAGCGGCCGACCAAGCCTAGCCTTCGGCTCACCCGAGGTCGTTTTAGTTGCGCAGACTGTTCAGATGGGGATTCGGCATCTTTCGCCGTTCACTCCAGCTCAGGTATGTCGCGATCACCATCGTCCTCTCTGGAATCGCACTAATCGCGGTAGGTGGCTTTCTCTCCTACTCGATCGGCAGCGGTCTATACACGACGCGGCAGCAGCAAATTCTGGGGGAGTCCGAGCGCGCGGTAATCGACGTTCAAAACACCTTCTCGGCCTCGGGCGCCGCAGATGAGGTGTCGCTGCAGACCCTGATGAACTCGGTCGTTCCAGACCTGGAGTCAAACATCTCGAATAGCAACCGAAGGGTTGCCCTTCTTCGCTCGCCCGGCCAGAGCGGCGCCATCTCTCTGCAGTCGCCTATCTCCAGCAGCCTCGACCCCGCGGTGATTCCCGACGACTTGCGCACCGCTGTGCGAGCCAGCACGGGCCACCTGGTTTATCGGCCGATTTCGTTGCCGGTCGACGGCCAGGAGCATCCTGGCATGGTCGTTGGTGCGCAGGTGCAGGTGCCGGTCGCCGGCGCATACGAGCTGTATCTGGTTTATGACCTGCAGTCTGAGCAAACCACGCTCGACTTCGTGCAGGGCACCTTGGTCTTCGGCGGTCTGGTGCTGATTCCGCTCATCGGTGCCGTTTCGCTCTTCGTGACAGGCCGAATCGTGCGACCGGTGAAGGTCGCCGCCGCGGTTTCAGAAGAGCTCGCCGACGGCAACCTGACCAGGCGCTTGCCTCAGACGGGCGAAGACGTCATTTCTTCGCTTGCTCGCTCGTTCAACCGCATGGCCGAGAGTATGCAGACGCAGATCGATGAACTCAGCCGCCTGAGTGAGATGCAGCAGAGATTTGTCTCGGATGTGTCGCACGAGCTGCGCACCCCGATGACGACCATCAAACTCGCGGGCGAGCTGATCTTCAACAGCCGCGAAACCATGGACCCGACCGCCAAGCGTTCGGCAGAGCTGCTGCAGAACCAGATTGAGCGATTCGAGTCGCTGCTCGGAGACCTGCTGGAGATGTCGCGCTATGACGCCGGAGCGGTGAACGCCGAGTTCGACGTGCAAGACCTCAACGGCGTCGTTGGCATGGCAATCGCGGGCGTCGAACCACTCGCGCAGACTCGCGAGACAGAGGTGCAGATCGAGATTCCTTCTGGCCCGGTTGAGGTCGAGATGGACTCGCGTCGAATCGACCGAGTGGTGCGAAACCTGCTGGCCAACGCGATAGAACACGGCGAAGGCAAGCCGATAGTTGTGCGCGTGGCACAGAACAACAGCTCGGTGGCCGTTTCGGTCACCGACTCAGGTGTCGGCATGACCGAAGAACAACTCGAGCACGTGTTCGACCGATTCTGGCGAGCAGATCCATCTCGCAAGCGAACCTCGGGCGGCACCGGCTTGGGCCTCGCGATCTCGCTCGAAGACGCTCACCTGCACGGCGGTTGGCTCGAGGTGTCATCCAAGTCGGGTGAGGGCACCACGTTCAGGCTGACTCTGCCCAAGCGTCGCGGCATCATGGTGGCGCTCTCGCCGCTTGCCCTCGGTGAACCAGACTGGCCGAGGGGAGTTCAACGATGAAGTTGCAGTCTCTCAAGAAGCGCTTAAGTGCCGCTCTGGCGCTTGCCGCTATCTCGGCGGTCGTGGCTGGTTGCGCCCAGATTCCACATGATGGCGCCGTCGGCATTGGCCCGAACATCCAGGGCAGCGTATCCGGCGACTACTTCTACTACTCGCCTTCGCTGCCGGTTGACGGCATGAGCGCCTATGAAATCGTGGATGGGTTTCTCTCGGCCGGTACCGGGCCGCAAAATGACTACTCGGTCGCCCGAAAGTTCTTGGCTCCTGGCATTCGTTCGAGCTGGAATCCCAACGCTGGGCTTCTGATCGAACACGGAAGCCCGGTTATCGAGGTAAACGGCAGCAACCAGGCCACGGTCACCATCGACGTCGAGGGCGAAGTCACCTCCGATGGTCACTACATTGCGCACCCGACTCTGCCGACTCGCACCCTGACCTACCAGGTCAGCAAGATCGACGGCGAATGGCGAATCACCAGCGCGCCGAATCTGACAGTGCTCCTGCGCCCCAACTTCGATGTGTTGTTCAGGGGCTACTCGGTCTACTTCTTCGACCAGAGTTTTCACCAGTTGGTGCCAGACTTGCGCTGGTTCCCAGCGAGGCCATCCACCGCAACGCGCCTCGTAAACGCACTCCTCTCTGGGCCGAGCCCGTGGCTCGCGCCTGGCGCAGTCACCGCGTTTCCTGATGGCACCAAACTGGCCATTGACTCGGTGGCGATTACCGGGGGAGTTGCCTCGGTTGACCTCTCGAGCCAAATTCTGTGGGCCTCGGCAGACCACAAGCTTTATCTGCAGGCCCAGCTCTGGGCGACCCTAAAGCAGCTGCCAAATGTCTTGAGCATGGTCTTGCTCGTCGATCATGTGCAGCAGCAAATTGTCACCTATGACCCAAGCGAGCCCGCCAAGGTTTCTAGCCTCCCGGTTGAACTGAGTGACACGGGCTTGGCGCACGTTGGTCTCGGCGAGACCACCGCGATTGCCGGCTCGTCTGGTGTTCCGGCCACCGCCAAGGACTTTGCGCTGAGTCGCGATGAGTCTTGGTTGGCCGTTCTCGGTTCGCGGGGCATCAGCCTCGGCCAGTTGACCGGCCCGAAGGTCAAAATGCAGCTGGTCGATGGCCGCGATGGCTTGTTGGTTCCTGCCTACGACTCGAACGGCTACTTCTGGTCGGTGCCAAGGTCATCCAAGGCGACCATCAAGGCCTTCAACCCGCGCGGCACGGGCAAGGCAGTCGGCGCACCGTTGCTCGCCGGCTTCACCAGACTTGGTTTCGCCATCAGCCCCGAGGGTTCTCGCGTAGCGATGGTGCTTAGGCGCGGAAAGACCTCGAGGCTCGTAGTGGCCGCGGTTAATCGTGCCAATAATGGCGACCCCGGCTACCTCGGCAACCCCGAGTTTGTCTCTACCCAGGCGGTTCCCGTTGGCCCGCTGGCGTGGGTCGATGCCAACTCGGTCGCGGTGCTGACCGAAGACGAGGGAACCAAGCGAGCCCCAGTGATCTTCACTATCGGTGGAACCGAACGCCGCCTGCCGGCTGTGGACGGTGCGGTTGGAATCGCAGCTGGCAACGAAGCCGGAGACATTTACCTGCGTCTCGAATCCGGCTACCTCGAGGTGTTCCGCGGCACTGGCTGGTCGGGCATCACCAGCAACTCCAAGTCGCTGCACTTTCCTGGCTAGTTATTCACAGAGTCAGGCGCTTTGCGCTGGCGCTGGGCCGTCAAGGCTAAACAGGATGGGTGCCAACCGCCACCCGATTTCTTAGCAAACTGCTCGATTTTGCGTTTCCGGCGCCGTGCGCGATCTGCCAGTCAACGCCATCGGTTCTCTGTGGCCGTTGTCTCGATCTGCTTCGAACCAGCGCCTCGTTTAGGCCAAGCGGCACGGAGCGCTTCGGTTTGCCGGGCCTTCGGCTAACAACCTATTCGGCAGAGTGCGCCGCCCTGCTCTCGAGCGCAAAAGAGCGCGGCCAAACCTCGGTTTGGGGAGCACTCGAAGTTGAGATTCGAGGCCTGGCAGAGGCGCTCTCGGTTCGCTGGCCAGACGCGGCGCTCATTTGCGTGCCGAGCTCAAGGGCGGCGATGCGGCGCCGCGGGGTGAATCCCGCCGAGGTGCTGGGCCGGCGAGTCGCGCGGGCGGCGCGAATGCCAATGGTGAGCGGCCTGACACTTATTCGGCAGCCGCGAGATCAGGCAACCCTGGGCCAAGAGGAGCGCGCCGACAACCTGCGCAACTCCATGCGGTTCGACCCGCCTCGAGGGCAGGCGCGGCCGCTGATTATCTTTGACGACGTCGTGACCACGGGGGCCACGATTCTCGAGGCGAGCCGCGCCATTGGCGCCGCCGGCCGGCCCCAAACCGTCGCGGGTTTCTGCGTTTTTGCAGAAACTTTGCGAAAGCGTTCACCTAACCCGCCAAACGGGAGTATGTTTTCAGCACAGGCAACGTAGCCCAAACGGAGGTAATCATGGAACTCAACATTTCGTCCAAAAATCTCACCGTTTCGGAGCGTTTCAGAGAATACGTAGCCGAGCGTGCCGCCAAGGTCGAGCAACTCGCCCATCGTGCAGACTCCATCGCCATCAAGGTCACCCGCTACGACCACAACCGCAACTCAGGCCCAGAAGACCGCGTAGAACTTACCGTGCACGAGCCGGGTCACGTGATTCGCGCCGAGGCCCAGGCCGATGACAAGTTCGCGGCCTTCGACGTTGCCTTCGGCAAGTTGCTCGAGCGCCTGCGCCGGGCTTCAGACCGCCGCAAGGTTCACCACGGCCGCCATGGCTCGGTTGGCGCCAGCGAGCTGAGCGCAAGCGACTTCGCGGCCCTAGACATCACGCCGGCCAATGCTGAGTTGCTAACCGGCCCGATCGAGATCGATAGCGCCAAGCGGGCATCCGAGTTGGTCACCGACGACTTTGACGCCGAGGCCGCGCAAAGTCCGATCGTCATTCGCCGCAAGAACTTTGAGACCAAGCCGATGACCGTCGACGACGCTCTGTATCACATGGAGATGGTCGGGCATGATTTCTATCTCTTTCACGACTCAGAGACAAACCTGCCGAGCGTCGTCTATCGGCGCAAGGGTTGGAACTACGGCGTCATAACGCTTCAGTAACCCTTCGGCTGCGTTCGCTATCAGCGCCTGCGCACAGCGCCGCAGGCGGTTTAGGCAGGCAACTTCGGCATTAAGATTGAACAGCAACCGATAGACAGGTTTGGAGCAATCTTGGCGTCAGTAATCGACAAACTCTTGCGCGCGGGCGAGGGTCGCATCCTCGCGAAGCTTCGCGACTACGTGAAGGCCGTGAACCACCTCGAAGACGAGTTCAAGGCTCTAACCGACGACGAGTTGCGCAACGAAACCCAACTGCTACGCGACCGTTACCTCGCTGGCGAAACCCTAGAAGACCTGCTGCCAGAGGCGTTCGCCGCCGTTCGCGAAGCAGCATCCCGCACCCTCGGCATGCGTCACTTTGACGTTCAGATCATGGGTGGCGCAGCCTTGCACCTCGGCAACATCGCCGAGATGAAGACCGGTGAAGGCAAGACCCTCGTGGCAACCCTGCCCGCCTACCTCAACGCAATCACCGGCCGCGGTGTGCACATCATCACCGTCAACGACTTCTTGGCCAGCTACCAGAGCGACCTAATGGGCCGCGTTTTCAGAGCTCTCGGGATGAGCACCGGCTGCATCCTTGGCAATCAAGACCCTGCCCAGCGACGCGAGCAGTACCTCGCCGATATTACCTATGGAACCAACAACGAGTTTGGCTTCGACTACCTGCGCGACAACATGGCTTGGCAAAAGGCCGACCTCGTTCAGCGCGAGCACTACTTTGCAATCGTCGACGAGGTTGACTCGATTCTGATCGACGAGGCTCGCACCCCTCTAATCATCTCGGGCCCAGCCCAGGGCGAGGCAAACCGCTGGTACGCAGAGTTCGCCAAGGTTGCCGACAAGCTTCAGCCGGTCATCGACTACGAAGTGGATGAAAAGAAGCGCACCATCGGAATTCTCGAACCAGGCATCGACAAGGTCGAAGACTACCTGGGCATCAGCAACCTCTATGAGTCGGCAAACACCCCACTCATCTCGTTCTTGAACAACGCAATCAAGGCCAAGGCCCTGTTCAAGCGCGACAAAGACTACGTCGTGCTCAATGGCGAGGTTCTCATCGTGGATGAGCACACCGGTCGCATCCTGCCTGGCCGTCGCTACAACGAGGGTCTGCACCAGTCGATCGAAGCCAAGGAGGGTGTCGAGGTTAAGGCCGAGAACCAGACCCTGGCCACCATCACCCTGCAGAACTACTTCCGCCTATACAAGAAGCTCGCCGGCATGACCGGTACTGCCGAGACCGAAGCGGCCGAGTTCATGAGCACCTACAAGCTCGGAGTCGTGCCGATTCCGACCAACAAGCCCATGGTTCGCAAAGACAACTCCGACCTCATCTATAAGAACGAAGAGGTCAAGTTCAACATGGTGGTCGAAGACATCGCCGAGCGTCACGCGACCGGCCAGCCAGTTCTGGTTGGAACCACGAGCGTCGAGAAGAGCGAGTACCTCTCGAAACTGCTCGCTAAGCGCGGGGTTCGCCACGAGGTGTTGAACGCCAAGAACCACGCACGTGAAGCACACATCGTCGCTCAGGCCGGTCGCCTAGGCGCGGTAACGGTTGCCACCAACATGGCCGGCCGTGGAACCGACATCATGCTCGGCGGAAACGCCGAGTTCTTGACCGTCGAGGCTCTGCAAAAACTCGGTCTCGACCCAGAAACCGACGCTCAGGCATACAACGAGGCGTGGGCCAAGCACTTCGAAGAAATCAAGGCCAAGGTCGCCGAAGAGGGCGACAAGGTCATCGAGGCCGGCGGTCTGTATGTGCTCGGCACCGAGCGCCACGAGTCGCGCCGCATCGACAACCAGCTTCGTGGTCGCTCCGGTCGCCAGGGAGACAAGGGTGAGTCCCGTTTCTACCTATCGCTGACCGACGACCTGATGCGCCTGTTCAACTCTGGCGCAGCAGCGGCCCTGATGAACCGAGGCGGGGTGCCAGACGAAATGGCGATCGAGTCAAAGGTTGTCAGCCGCGCGATTCAGAGCGCACAGTCGCAGGTCGAGGGCCGCAACGCCGAGATTCGCAAGAACGTGCTCAAGTATGACGACGTGCTGAACCGCCAGCGCGAGGCTATCTACAACGACCGCCGCCGAATTCTCGAGGGCGACGAAATCCTCGACCGCGTGAACCAGTTCATCGACGAGGTCATCACGACCATCGTCAACCAACACATCTCGGGCGCAGACTGGGATCTCGAGGCGCTGTGGGCCGAGTTGCGCACCCTTAACCCGATCAGCCTCAGCATCGAAGAGGTTCTCTCTGAGGCCGGTAGCCGCAGCCGCATGACCGCAGCTTGGCTGGCCCGCGAGATCATCTCTGACGCCAAGGTTGCCTACTCGGCACGTGAGGCTCAGGTTGGCTCCGAGGCAATGCGCGAGCTTGAGCGTCGCGTCGTGCTCTCGGTCATCGACCGCAAGTGGCAAGAGCACCTCTATGAGATGGATTACCTCAAAGAGGGCATCGGCCTGCGAGCCATGGCTCAGCGCGACCCGCTAATCGAGTACCAGCGCGAGGGCTTCGTGATGTTCCAGCAGATGATGGGCGGCATTCGCGAGGAGTCGATTGGCTTCTTGTTCAACCTCGAAATCGAGATCACTCCGGGCGACGGGCCAAACACCGCAACGTTGACCTACACCTCGCCAAGCGAGACCGGCGACGCAGAGGTTCGCGGCCAGCAGCCACCGGCTCACCAGGCTCCGGCAGCGCTGCCAAACGAGGCAACGCAGCCACCACAAGACCCTAACGCAGCCGGATCTTCGTTCTTCAAGCGCTAAAACCGACGGTCAGATGATGCTTACCGAGGTCGCCAGCCAACGGTTGTAGCGACCCTCGAGTCGAATCGCCACGGCCCTGGTGCGGCTCTGTGAACTGAGCAAGACAACCGACTCCACCACACCCGGTCGCGGCGAGCTCATCCTGAGGTTTCGAATCAGCATTGCCGGCCTGCTGTCGCGCTCGTCTTTGAGCCTGCGAACTCGTGCAGCGAGCATTGCTCGCTCACGCAACCGCAGATAAACCTCCTCGCTGAGTACCGCTCCTAGTTGCTCGACGCCTCGAACACCCGCGATTATCTCGACCACAGCGGGGGCAATGAACCTGATTTGTTGGGTTGGATCTGGCAGTGACTCCGGGTCAGCGCAGCTGACATCATCGAGAATGTCGACTTTCATTTCACGCTCCTAGCAAAGCGTCGGGACAAGTTTTCCCGAGGCTAGGGGCGTGATATTTGGCTGTAAAGGCGACTTTGCGAAGATGTGGATAAGTCGACTTCGCTCGGTCTGGGGGCATTCAGACTATGCCAATGAGCCAACAAACGCGCGGAACGATGCTTCTGCAGGTAGCCAACTTCGGCGCGATAAGGCTTGAGCACGGGCAACTCTGCGAGGCCGCTGTAGTCGGCTGGGATGTCGAACGAGAGGGGCTCGCCCTGATCAACGAGAGCGCAATCGAGCGAGGCTCTGGCGTGATTGGTGGCCGTGACTCGGCGCTCGATTGCCCGGAGTGGCTAGGCTGCGGGCTCGGGGCACCTGTGTCGGTGCTCGCAGGTTCGGCGATTCAGCGGCGAACGCTCAAAACCATCGAATGGCCATGGCTGCAGTTCGCCGCCGCGCCGAGCGACGCAGCCACGGGCGAGCTGCTCGAGTTGCCGTGGGCCGCCATCCG
>JBEGJS010000037.1:0-3589 GCA_041184485.1 Actinomycetota bacterium
GAGTTGGCGGCTGAGTTCGAAGAGTTTCTGCGAGAGATTCAGCAAAAGCCCAAGGATGGCGACGAGCCACAAAAGTAGTGGGTCCGGCTCGGCTTGACTAGTTTGTGAGCGTGCCGTTGCCGAGCAGAACGAGAACGACAACGCCGACCCCAACGCGCCAAATCACGAACGGCCAGAACGAACCCTTGGCCAGGTAGCGCAGGAGTCCTGCGATGACGGCCAGCCCAACCACGAACGAGACCAGCGTGGCAACGCCCGTGGCGGCGATGACGTCTCCCCCGAGGCCGCTCAGGTCTTTGTAAGACTTGGCGAACTCATAGAGACCGCTTGCGATGACCGCTGGAATCGCGAGCAAGAACGAGTAGCGAGCCGCGGCTTTGCGCGTGTAGCCCAGAGCCAACCCAACCGAGATGGTGCCACCAGAGCGAGAAACACCGGGGATGACGGCGAGCGCCTGGCCGATGCCAAACCAGATTCCGTGCTTGAAGGTGAGTTCGCTGATTTCGCGCTTCTTCGAGCCCATTCTGTCGGTGATGCCCAGTATTAAACCGAACACGATGAGTGAGATTGCGATGACCTGCAGGTTGCGCAGGTCGGTCTCGATGTACTTTTGGGCGGCAAGGCCGATGACTACCACCGGCAGGCTGCCGATGATCACGAGCCAGCCGAGCTTGTAGTCGGCCGAACGGGCATCCTTGTTGAAAAGGCCGCGAAACCACGCACCGACGATGCGCACGATGTCTTTGAAGAAATAGATCAGCACAGCCGCTTCGGTGCCCAGCTGAATGGTCGCGATGAAGGCGGTCAGCTGCTCTTTAGTGAGGCCGACGTGCATGAGTTGCGCGGCAATCTGCACGTGAGCGGTGCTCGAAATCGGAAGAAATTCGGCAAGCCCCTGAACCACGCCAAGGACGATGGCGGTGATGAAATCCATGAATTAGTTCTCTTCGAAGTCGTCTTGAACGAAGGGCAGATACTCGTTGTACTCGTCGCCCAGAGCTTCTTCGTATTCGATGAACGCCTCTTCGAGCTTGTCGTAGGCGGCAGTGACGGCCGGGTCATCGGGGTCTCGCCTGGTTGCGATGGTCTCGAAGTGGCGCTCGAGAGCTGCCACGAACTGACTGAGTGCAAACCTAGGATCAGAAGCCATAAGGCAAACCTACCCCTGATTCCACCCAGATAACAGATGACACGGATTCGAATCGAGGGCGAAAAGATGGTAACGTTGTCCCTCGTTGCACGAAAGTGCACGCACCTAGTCCGGGTGGCGGAATGGCAGACGCGCTAGCTTGAGGTGCTAGTCCTCGCAAGGGGGTAGGGGTTCAAGTCCCCTTTCGGACACGTTCGCTTGAGACAGCAAACATTGCTCCTGGGTTCGCCCGGGCAGCTCTAGATCACCCTCGGCCCTCCACGGCCGGGGGTTTTCACTTTAACCAGGATGCGTTTAGCGGAACCAGAGCGTTTGGTACGGCTGAATCTCGAAGCCCTGCGAGATGTCCCAGGCGTATCCCGTGAGTTCTTCGGTTGGGCGGTCGCCGATGGCCGCAAGCTCGGCGCGGTTCACCCAGCGCGAGGTGTGGCTCAGGTTGTAAACCTGCACCATGTTTCCGGCCGGGTGGCGGCGCTCGAAGATGACCACCCCGTGTCCCTTGCCGGCGGTCACCTTGGTCGAGACGCTCGCGTGCAGCGAGTCGATTCGCTTTCGCGTGGCAATCAGGTGTTCGATTCGTTCACGGATGCGACCGGCAGCCTTGTCGCCGAGCTCTCCGCTCGCGGCCTTGTTGGCGGTGCGCCAGTCCATCGCGGGGCGGTGCAACCATCGGTTGTCCTCGGCCTTCGCTTCATCCTTGAGGTAGCTCGGGTCGTTGAGCATGCCGATTTCATCACCCATGTAGAGCAGCGGGATGCCGCCGAAGCCGAAAACCATGGCGTATGCGCACAGGTAGCGATCGATCGCCCAGTCGAGGCGTTGTGCCTGCTTGCTCGCTATGGCCGTTTCGATGCCGGCGAGGCTTGCCGCGGTGCCCGAGGTTCGGCTTTCGCCCGATGCCTCGTCGACCATGAAGTCTGCTCCCCTGGCGTCGCTCATTGCGTAGCGCCCGGTGAAGTAGTTGGCGAGAAAGAGCCTGTGCATGTGCCCGTTGAGGCCCACCTCGTGCGCGAACGAGTCGTCGATCGCCCAGCCGATGTCGTCGTGGCAGCGCAGGTAGACGCCCCAAGCGGTCGACGATGGCAGTGCGTTGAAACGGCCCATCGTGTATTCCATGAGCTCGGCGTCTTGAGATGCAATCGCCGCCCAGATCTGCACCATCAGGCTGTTGTGATAGGCCATGTCGCTGACCTTGCCGGCGTGCTTGCCCTCGCCGAGATAGGCACCAACCTGGGTTGGGCCAACGATGGCCTCGGCCTTGAAGATCAGCGAGGGGGCAAGGATGCGCGAGAACGTGCGCAGGGCCTGGGTAATGGCGTGCACTTCATCCTCGTTTTGGCAGGTCGTGCCCATGCGCTTCCAGATGAATGCGATGGCGTCGAGGCGCAGGCAGTCGACGCCGTGGTTGGCGAGGTTTCCGATGATGTCGGCGAACTCGCAAAATACGTTCGGATTACTCCAGTTGACGTCCCACTGATAGGCGTTGAAGGTGGTCCAGACCCAGCCGTTGAGTTCTTCGTTAAAGGTGAAGTTGCCCGGTGCGAAGTCTGGAAACACCTCTGGCAGGGTCTGCTCGTACTGGTCTGGAATCGAGCGGTCGCCGTAAACGTAGAAGTAGTCGCGGTACTTGGCATCGCCGGCTCGTGCCTTTTCGGCCCATTCGTGCTCGAGGGCCACGTGGTTGAGCACTAGGTCTAGGGTGAGCGAGATGCCGCTCTTGTGCAGCTTCTTGGCGGTGGCCTTGAGTTCATCCATGGTGCCGAGGTCTGAGCGCAGGGCACGGTAGTTCATGACCGCATACCCGCCGTCGTTCGCGCCAGGGCGCGGCTCGAGAATCGGCATCAGGTGCAGGTAGGTTACGCCTAGTCCCTGCAGGTAGTCGATCTTCTTGTTTAGGCCCTTGAGGTCTTTGGCGAAGAGATCGGTGTAAGCCACGTAGCCGATGGTGTCTGCTCGCTGAAACCAGTCGGGCTGCAGCACGCGCTCGCGGTCTCGCTGCTGAAACTCCGTGTCGCGGGCCAGGTGGTTTGCCGCCAGCACCTCGATGAGTTGCGGCAGGGTCGTGTTGAGGTCATAGACCGCCGCCAGACCATCGGCTAGGTCGTTGGCGTAGCGATCGAATCGATCGATGACGTCTTGCGCTCCCCTGCTCTTTGTGCCGATTAGTTCGACTAACTGAACGCGAGCTGCCGCGATGGCTTCGGTGTGCTGTGGCATTGGTGGCGCTTTCGTAAAAACTTCGACTTCTTAGTGCGAGTTTAGAATCTTGCGGCATCAAACGGTAAACGCTTACCGAACCTGTTGTAGAGCCGTAATAAGAAGCAGGATGAGCCGTGTCCGCGCAAGCCGCTAGGCGGCCTTGACCGCCCCGCCCTTGCGAAGCGTGGCGCTCGCGGCTGCTGCCACCAGGCACAGCACGGCCGCGGTTATCCAGGCGAT
>JBEGJS010000038.1:0-6440 GCA_041184485.1 Actinomycetota bacterium
GGCATCGGCACCGCCATCTTCATGGATGGTGTTTTGGTGCCAAACGCCGAGCTCGGGCACCTCGAAATCGATGGCGTCGACTACGAGACGCAGGCGGCGTATTCGGCCAAGGAACGCGAGAACCTGAGCTGGGAGGCCTGGGCTGTGAGACTGCAGAAGTACTACTCGACTCTCGAGCGACTGTTCAGCCCCGACCTGATCATCGTTGGCGGCGGAGTCTCGAAGACACACGAGCTGTTTCTGCCACTGCTTCGCCTCAGAGCCAAGATTGTGCCAGCCCTCAAACGCAATAATGCGGGCATCCTCGGAGCCGCTGCGCTGGCATACAAGGCAGACAAGCCGCCAAAGGCAGTTCGGGCCGAATAAAAAAGGGTTTGAAATAAGGGTCGGCCGATACGCCGGGTTCTGTACCTGCAAGCAGGTGACGATCATCTATCTGGGAGCCGTGTTGCCACGGCCCTCTAGCGGCCTACCCGAGAACTGAGCGAGCAGCTCAATAGTTCTCTGTCTGGCCTTGCTCCAAGCGAGGTTTACCTAGCCGAACCGCTCACACGACTCGCTGGTGGTCTCTTACACCACCGTTTCACCCTTACCTCTTTCGAGGCGGTTTGCTCTCTGTTGCACTTTCTCGCGGGTTACCCCGAGTGGGCGTTACCCACCGCTTTGCTCTTTGGAGCCCGGACGTTCCTCGGCTTTCACCGCGACCGTCTGGCCGACCCTTATGTCTTGTCGATTATGCCAGATGGCCGGTTGAGTTCACAGTGACAATCTCGGCAGCCTGGAGGCCCCAGAGTCGCAGCACCGTGATCGAACACGGTGAGATTTGCGGTCTCCAGTAGGCGGCGATGCCGGCATCCATCGCGAATCGAACGAAACCTCGGATGGGCATTACGTGGCTAACCGCCACCACGGTCTCGCCGCCGTGATTCGCCAGAATCTCGTTGATGCCGCGCTGGATTCGGTGGTCGAAAGCCTCGAGCGACTCGCCATTAGGAGGATTCAACTCCCATGAACCGCGCCAAAGCTCAAAAGACTCACCCCAACGATCGCGAACCTCGGGCACCGTGTAGCCATCCCAGTCGCCGAAGGAGATTTCGGCAATCTCTGGAAGCAACTCGACTCTTCGCCCGATACGCTCGGCGATTGCCAGCGCGGTCTGCTTGGTCCGCAAGATTGGAGATGAAACCACGGCGGTCGGCGCAGGTAGGTGCGCGAAAGGGCCGCTGACGCCAAACTCCGCGATCGCCTCGGCAACCGCACGGGCGTCGGCGAACCCCGACTCCGAGAGTGAAGGGTCTTCTCCACCGCTGCCAGAGAGTTTATTGGTCTCGGTCAAAGCCGTGCGCCCGTGACGAACCAGGATGATTGTGGTTAGAGGTTCGGTGACTACCCCCGGTGCCCGCACGCTGCTAGGTGCTGCGCGATTGAACTCAACTGCACTAGCCATGGACGATGGGTCACGGGTCACCGCCGAATCCTTGTTTTCGACGGGCCTTGGAGTTTCGACTACGTCGGCTTCCGCGTCCATGGCCCGATTTGCTAAGGCGTCGGCGCGATGGTTCTGTTCCCGGGGAATCCACTGCCACTCAACGCTGCGATGGGCAACAAGGGCTTGAACGCTTCTGGCAAGGTCTCGCATGTCTGGATGTTTGATCTTCCAACGGCCGGCCGACTGCTCGATCACGAGTTTCGAGTCCATTCGAACCAGCAGATGCGCCTCGCGGTCTACCTCGTCGGCAGCCTTGAGTCCGGCCTCGAGTGCAAGGTACTCGGCGCGGTTGTTCGTGCCCAGACCAACAAAGAGCGCGATTTCACGGATGATCTCACCCGTAGCGGCGTCAATTACGACAGCACCACTCCCCGACGGCCCTGGATTTCCCCTCGAGCCGCCATCCGCTTCGATGATGAGTGTTCTGGTCATCGAACGAGAATCGCCTGACACTCGGGACACGTGGCCAGTTCATCTGAGGGAATGGCGGATAGTTCGGCGAAAGGTGCAGCGGTGATCGAAATGTGGCATGCCCCACACTCACTTCCGAGAAGGCGCCCCACCGGAACGCCACGAGTGGCCTTCTTTTCGAAGAGCGCCAGCAAATCCGCTGGAACCTGAGCGGCCACGGCTGCCCTGGAACTCTGCCTGAGCGCGAGGCCCGACTCAAGCTTGCCCAACCTCGCAACAGCCTCGGCATTTAGCTTGGCAAGCTCCGCCTCGATCACCTCGCGGTCGTACTCTGCCGACTTCAACTCGGCTTTGACGTTGTCGCGCTGTTCGAGCAATTCGAGTTCGGCGTCTTCAAGAGACGATTTGCGCTTGGCCAGTGAGTCCAGCTCCGAGCTAATGCCTTGCGCGTCTTTTGCCGTGGCTGCCGCCTTTAGGTGGTGCTCATCGCGGGCGATCCGTTGCTCTACGAGTTCTAGATCGGTCTCAGCACGCTTGAGTTCTAGGTTGACTTCATCCAAGGCGTTGTTAAGTTCAAGCACTCGAGCCGAAGCGGCGCGCTGAGCATCGGCGAGCTGCGTGAAAGCCGCACCAGACCTAATTTCGGCAACCTCACGACGCTCGCGTGCGCTTAGTTGGTCTAGCGCGAGAAGCTCGAGCAGTTTCAACTGCGCGTCATGTGAAGCCTTCATTGTTTCCTTCTATTGAGTGACTAAGAAATCCCAGGGGTCGGTTCTGACGTCTGACACCATGAACTCGATTTGCCCGAATGCGTCACGTAGACGTCGGGCTAACCCATCTAGCCAAACATACTCGGCGGCCCAGTGCGAGATGTCGATTAGAGCGGGCCTGCCACCAGCGAGGATTGCGTGCTCGCGAGCATCCTGGGCTGGGTGATGGCGCAAGTCAGACGTGATGTACACGTCTGCCCCCGATTGAATCGCCGCACCGATTAGCGAGTCTCCTGCGCCAGCGCAAAGGGCGACACGCGAGACCTCTTGGTTGAAATCTCCGGCGACCCGAACTCCGCCGGCCGTTGCGGGTAAGGCGGCGGCAACCCTCTGAGCAAGAGCACCCAGGGTTGATTTCTCAACCGCGCCAACCCGACCATGCCCAGTGGGTTCGCCGTTTGACAGCGCTACGGGATTTCTTAGGCCAACGAGATCAGCGAGAGCCTGAGAGACACCATCGACAGCGATGTCGGCGTTAGTGTGCGCCGAGTATATGGCTATGTTTGCCCTAATCGCCTTGGCGAGGTTTGCCCCCTTGGCGAGAGACTCATCGAGCGACTGCACGCCGCGCAATAGATAGGGGTGGTGGGCGATGATGACGTCCGCGCCGAGCTCACAGGCTTCGTCAATCACACTCGTGGTGATGTCAACGGTGAGCAAAACCCTCGACACCGGTTGGGTGGTGGAACCCGTGACGAGCCCTGGCGCATCCCAGTCGTCTGCAGTCGCCGGTGCGTACCAGGATTCCAGCTGGGCTAACAACGTCCCTAGTTGAACGCTCATAGATTTCCGCCCTCTTCGAACATTGAGATCGCATTTCGCTGATGGGCGCGCAGCTCTGCGTCTTGCCTGCGAGAAACCAGCAGGCCGGCGCTGAGAGACCAAAGCGCAGAAGTCAAGAGGCTGAGTGCGCTCGCATAAACGACGGCAAGGCCCGAGACACGTGCTTCAACACCGACGGCAATCGCGACAGCCAGGCCGAAGAGCGAGACTACATTCACGGATCCGTAGATTCCCCTGCGGCTGGCGAGAGATGCGGCGTGGATTCCATAGCGACGCAAAATTGTGCCGGCAGAGACTTGGCCGACCAATGCACAGAGCGCCGCGACTGTAAACGCAAAGATTGCTGGGTCTGCTGACGTCTGCGCGTCGACTAGCACAGCCAGTCCAATCACAGCAGCTGCCGAGGTCCACTGGAGCAACCCCGCTCCGCGAGGGCCGGCGGCTGCGGAGATGCCAGCCAGGGCGAGCGAAATAAAGGCAATAGCGCCAACGGGCAAGAAGACAAGGTCGAGGACCGCTAGCCACTTTGGAGTCGTTATCGGGTTGACAAGGGCGAGCACGCAAGCCGTGAAGATCGGAACCAGCCCCAGAAGAGTGCCCAGCAGAGAAACGAATCGAGCGAATCTAACCTTCTCGGGCAACCTCGATCCAACGTGCACGCCAAAACCAAACCCCAGCGCCGTCAGCACGGCCGCATAGCTGCCGAAGATCGCCGGATCGGTGAACCCAGTCGAACCGCCGGCAAAGACAGAAGACAGAGAAGTCGCAGACTGGCTTGTCGCACCAATCAAGAGGATCAAAAGAATCGCAAATCCGAGAATTCGGATGCTTGCTTGAGCGCGCGGCCGCAATAGCGCCGATAGTGTCGCGACAACCACGAAAAGTGCGAGCGAGATTGTGGCGAGCTTGCCGGTCTGCGCAAAGGCAACCACATTTGCAGATCCTTGGAACAGCTCACCAGCGGCACCAGTGATTGTGTACCCCAACTGTCCAATCGTTACCCAGACAACCTCGACGCTCGCGGCGGCGAATAGAAAACGCAGGCCTACTGCCGCCACGACACCATATTGTGCGCTCAGCAGTGCTCCCAACGACAATCCGTGCCTGCGCCCCAGCCAAACTCCGGCACAGGTGATCGCCGAGGCCGCAAGGCTTGAGACAACATAGTTGCCGAGCAGGCCTGGCAAAGCCCCTGGGTCCGTGCTCACTTCGCCAATCAGGCTCGAGCCCACAAGACTCGCCAAGAAAGCGGCGGCGAGAATCAAAAGCAGCCAAGAATTGTTGGCAAACGCGCTTGGGCGACGCACAACCTTAGGAATCGGCCCGCTCGCCAGGATGGCGCTGCTGGCCGTCACCGGCTCAAAGTCGGAGCGAAGGCCCGGACTTGGCGAAGCGAAGGGCTCAGGGGCCGTGGCGTTCGAGTGAGCTTCGAGTTCAGTTGCGAGCTCTTCGGCTGATCCCTGGTCGGTCTTGGAGGCGGTGGAGGCCTCCACAGCAGCCTCGGCGGCTGTTAGAGAGTCAACTTCGGCCGCGATTTTCTGGGCTTCGACGTCGTCACTCGAGCGCAGGGATTCCAGCCAGTCAATTTCGGCGATTCGATCTTGCTCTTGAAGTTTCGCCTGCTCCTCGAGAAAGGCCATGGCAGCCTCAAGACCATTTGGACCCTGCTGAATTTGGAGCACACGTTCTAGAACGGTAGCGCTGTCTAGCGCAAGTTTTTGCGGACGCTCGAAACGACTTTGATCCATGAGCAAATCCTAATCGCGTGCGCTGAAACGCGCTGATCCCACCAAATGGTGGGCCCTACCGGGCTCGAACCGATGACATCCACGGTGTAAGCGTGGCGCTCTACCAACTGAGCTAAAGGCCCTTGCTCGGCTAACCGAGCAACCTGAATAGTTTAGCGGAAACCGCAGCCTCCCCCCAAACCGGCCGGCTTAGGCGTTCAGAGAAGCGAGCGCGCGGTCGTATTCGTCTAGGCTTCGGGCCTGACCTGGTGCGGTAATGAACTTGGCAACCAGTTCGCCATCCTTGTTGATAACAAAAGTCGCGCGATTGGCAATGCCGGCCTCTTCGATGAACACGCCGTAGTCCTTGGCGGTTGCGCCGTGCGGCCAGAAGTCAGCCAAAACCGAGAACTTGTAGCCCTCACTGTCTGCGAACGCCTTCTGCGTGAACTTCGAGTCAACTGAGATGGCAAGAAGCTCGACACCAGCACGCTCGAAGCGGGCCAGGTTATCGCGGAGCTCGCAGAGTTCTCCGGTGCAGATGCCCGAGAAGGCTAGAGGGTAGAAAACCACGACGACGTTGCTCTTGCCGCGAAAGGCGCTGAGCTCGACGGTTTCGCCAAACTGGTTGACGAGCGAGAAGTCTGGGGCGAGATCGCCGATTAGCAGGGTCATGGTGTCTCTTTCGCTTGGATGGTGTCTTAGTTGGTACACGACTAAGTTTGACAAACATTTAATACCGCGTTTGCTTCCCACATCGCAGGTAAACTTAGAAAGCCTTTACAAAGGGCACTCAAAGTAACGTGTCAATCCCCCAGAAAGAGGATGACCCCTTGTCGTTGAACAACCAAGACGCCTTCGCACCAGCCGGAATCGACCAGGATCCGGAGGAGACCCGCGAGTGGCTTGAGTCGCTCGATGCCGTAGCCAGAGTGCACGGCCGAGGTCGCGCCCGCGAAATCCTGATGAACCTCCTGCGACGCTCACACGAGCTGCAGTTGAACGTGCCAATCGTTCCGACAACCGACTACATCAACACCATCGCAGCCGAGAACGAGCCAGAGTTTCCGGGCGACGAGGCCATTGAGCGCACCTACCGCGCCTGGATGCGTTGGAACTCGGCGATGCTGGTGCACCGCGCGCAGCGCCCCGGAATCGGTGTCGGCGGCCACATTTCATCCTTCGCGTCTTCTGCCTCACTGTACGAGGTCGGTTTCAACCACTTCTTTAAGGGTCAAGACCACCCAACAGGCGGCGACC
>JBEGJS010000039.1:0-10655 GCA_041184485.1 Actinomycetota bacterium
AACGGGGTCAGCGCGCCGTACTGAATCCAACGGGTAAAAAGCTCTGGGGTGGCGTCCTCACCGAAGCCTCCGATGTCGGAGCCGACGAACGACTGGCCCGAAATGCTCATGCCGGCGCCCATTGGAATCGACAGCCACAGGTGGTCGAAGCGCGACATATTGTCGCCCATCCAGTTGGCCGCATAACGCTGGATGCCCGCCGAGCCGGCACGCGAAAGCACGAACGTGCGCAGGTTTGGCATTGCCTCAAGCAGACCCTCGGTGGTGCCCATCGCCATGAGCAGTGCGTATTGGTTGTGATACTGCTCTTGCGAGAATTTGCCGTTGCTGAACCGCATTTCGTATGGCGAGATCGAGCCGGTTGCCGGCTCGTTCATGTCATTCCAGATGCCGGCGAGGCCGCTCTTCACGTGTTCGGCATTGAGCGCACCCCACCAGGCGCGACCTTCTGGCATTGAGAAGTCGGGAAAGGCCGTGTCGCCAGGCCAGACCTGACCGATGTATAGATCGCCGCCCTCGGTCTTGGCAAAGATGTCTTTGGCCATGCCGTCGTCGAAAACCTCATAGCCTGGGTCGTGCTTCACGCCCGGGTCGATGATGGTGATCGCGCGCACACCCTGCTTCTTGAGGCCGTCGAGCATGCCCTTGACGTCTGGGTAGCGGTCTGTGTTCCAGGTGAACACGCGGTAGCCGTCCATGTAATCGATGTCGAGCCACAGGGTGTCGAGTGGCAGGTCGAGCTCGCGGTGCTTGGCGGCCAGGTTTTCGATGTCGGCCTGAACGTAGCCGTACCAGCGGCACTGGTGGTAGCCGAGCGCCCACAGCGGTGGCAGTGCGGTGCGGCCGGTGAGCTGGGTGTATTGCTCGAGGATGCGCGCCATCGACGGCCCGCCGAACACGTATTCGGTGTACTGCCCACCGGCGAAGTGAATCAGAATTTCGTCATCCGAGGTGAAGTCATAGAACGCGCGATACGGGTTGTCGATGAACGAACCAGAGATGGCCGAGGTCGCGGCATCCTGGTGATAGAAGAACGGGATCGACATGTAATAGGGGTCGAACTCGGTGCTCGTGCAGTCGGCGCGCAGATCGCCCGCCTCACGGTTGGCGGTGAACTCGCCGGCCGCGGTCGGGTTTAGCACGTCGGTGTTCCACAGAGTGAAGTCGCGGCCGCGGCGGTTGAACGAGCCGGTCTTTTCGCCGAGACCATAGATCGGGTCGCCGTTGCCAACCTTGCGACGAATCGCGAATGCGTCGTTCAGGGTGCTGTAGCTCTGCGGGCGGCCGTGCTTGTCGCGAGACGATTCGAAGACCACCGAGCCGTCGGTGCGATACACGTCGATCGCAAACGGGGATGCGCTGACTTCGACACGAAGCGCACTGGTCGTGATGGTCGCGCCTTTGGGGCTCTCTGCCCATTCGTATGAAACCGAACCAAGTTGGGGCTCGGTGGCAACGGCCTCGCTCGGCCGCTCGTCGAACCTGCCACCGCGGCTGATCTTGATGCGAATCACGTCGGCCTCAATGAGGTCAATGCGCAGTTTTTCGCGGCCGAGTGTGGCGCTGAGACCGGAGGTGCTTCGCGCTATTTGGGTGGCGACTTCGAAGTGCAAATAGTGGTCGGTTCGCATGCCTTCGAGCCTAAACTAAGCAAACGTTTGCCGCCCTAGACTTGAAAAATGCGCGCCTGGCACAGAACAATCGTTATCTACTTCGCCATTCTTGGCTTGCCCTTCATCTCTTGGGCGGCCCGAATGCCAGAGGTGCGCAGTCTGCTCGGCGTGACCACCTCGCAACTCGGTCTCATCATCATCGTTGGTGCGGTTGGTGCGATCATCTCGCTCACGCAGTCTGGTCGCGTGACTTCGCGCTTCGGCACTAGGGTCACGGTTGGCGCCGGTTGGGTGCTGCTTTCATCGGGCGGATTCTTGCAGTTGTTTCTGGCATACGCGCACCAGCCAGTGCCTTATGCGCTGGCGGGCCTGATCTCTGGGCTCGGCATGGGTTTTGTCGACTCGAGCATAAACGTCGATGGCTCCGCGCTGGAACAGGCCGAGGGCAAGTCGTTGTTGCCACGCATGCACGCTGGATTTTCGCTCGGGGCTCTGGCGGCAGCAACCATTGGCGCCCTTGCGGTTTCGAACCACATCTCTCTGTTCTGGCAGATGTTCGTGATGCTTGCTCTGCAGCTTGCCCTCGGCCTGCCCCTGCTTCGTTTCTTGCCGGCGGGCACGGGAATCGAGGCCCATCACAAAGACAAGTCCGCGGCAAAGCCGGAGCGGTCGCGGGTCTTTCGCGATCCACTCGTCATCATGCTCGGTCTGGGCATCCTGGGAATGACGATTGCAGAGGGCGCTGCCAATGACTGGTTAGCGCTCTCGGTCGTGGATGACTTCCACGAGTCCAAGACCTACGCGAGCGTCGCCTTTGCCGTGTTCAATGCGGCCATGACTATCGCTCGGTTCTTCGGCGGCAAGGTGGCTGACAAGATTGGTCGCCGTCGCACGCTCGAGATTTCGGGCATCACCGGTGTCGTTGGTCTGCTTTTTGTCATTCTCAGCCACAACATTTACGCCGCCTGGGTTGGTTCCGCGCTCTGGGGCGTTGGCGTTGCAATGGCGTTCCCACTCTTTTTATCTGCCGCAGGCGAGGGCGAGAACGCGGCCCGTCGCGTTGGCGCGGTGAGCACCTTTGGCTATGCCGCGTTTTTGATCGCCCCGCCAGCTCTCGGCTACCTTGGTCAGGCCTGGGGGCTCGTGCAGATGTTCTGGATCCTGGTCGGCCTCGTGGCCATGTCGACGTTCTTCGCTCGCGCCGCCGGTGGCAAGGTCAAGGCCGAGGCAGCAGCCGAGCCTGGCGACGCTTAGAACCTAAACAGCGCCAAAAACAGCGCGATCGAGAACATGATTGCCGCGATGAGCGAGTCGAGGATGCGCCAAAAGATGGGCCGCGCCATAAATCGCGAGGCAGCCCGCGCCCCGAACCCGATGCCCGAGAACCACACCGCGCTTGCGAGCATGGCGCCCAGCGCAAACACCCAACGGTCGTGCCCAAACTGGTTGCCGATGCTGCCGAGCAAAATCACGGTGTCCAGATAGACGTGCGGGTTGAGCAGCGTGAATGCCAAGACGGCGGCCAAAACCTTGCCCCTCGACTGAACCTGCGTGCCCGAAGCATCCATGCTCTGGTTTTTCGTGGCGGCCATGAGCGACCGCACGCCAAAGTAGCTCAGGTAGGCAACGCCAAACCAGCGCACGATCTCGAGCGCAACCGGCGCTTGCTGAATCAATGCGCCGAGGCCGGCCACACCAAGCGCGATTAGGGCAGCATCGGCGATCGCACAAACCAGAACCACCAGGATGATGTGATTGCGCGCCAACCCCTGCCGAATCACGAACGCGTTCTGGGCGCCGATCGCTACGATCAGCGAGAGTCCCGCGAAGAAGCCAGGTAGAAAAGCCAACACTAAAACCACTCCTTCACAGCTTCGCAACTTATGGCGGGCAAAAAAGATGGGGTCGCCGTGGCGACCCCATCGATTAGATCAATATTAGGTTCGAATCTGTCCCGATGCCCCGCGCTTTCTAGAGAGCGCGTCGACTGTTGCGGCAAGAATCAGCACGCCTCCGGTCACCAAGAAGTTCGAACCAGCATCCCAGCCAATCAGGCCGAGACCATTTGCAATCACCGTGATAACCATGGCGCCGATGGCCGCGTGAACTAGGCCGCCACGGCCGCCAAAGAGGCTTACGCCACCCACGACTGCTGCTGCTACGCCGTTCAGAACAATCTGGCGACCAGCAGTAGCTTCCACCGCGCCTAGGCGACTCACGTGAAAGAGCCCCGAGACAACCGCCAGCGATGAGCAAAGGACGAACGAGATGATTCGAATCTTGGCAACCTTGATTCCAGCGCGTCGCGCCGCCTCAGGGTTTCCGCCCACCGCATAGAGGTGCCGCCCGAATCGAGTTCGCTGAAGCATGAACGTTCCTATAAACAAGATGGCAATGGTGATAGGAATCACAACTGGAACACCCTGAATCGGAATCACTCCCTGGCTGCGGTTGGCATTCAGAAGCGACACAAACAGAACTCCAAGGATGCCCATGAGAGCCAACTTGCCGTAGAGCAACGCGATGGGGCGATTTGGCAGTCCCTTGTTGCGCCTGCGAATTCGATCGCTCATCGAAATAGCAGCAGACACTAGAATCACGATCACCAGCAAGCCCCACCCTTGGTAAGGCTCGAGGTTCTGGTTCATGATTGCGCCAATTTCAGGGATGTCTACCTTGAATAGGCCTCCCTCGCCAAGCATGACCAACTGAAGTCCTTGAAAACCGAGGTACAGGCCAAGGGTGACGACGAACGAGGGTACGCCAATCTTTGCGACGAAGAAGCCGATGAGAGCACCAATTGCGGCACCGACTGCAATCGAAAGCACAAGCGCAAGAACCCAGTTCCAGTTCGCCTGATAAAGCCTGAAGAATATCGCCATCGCTACGCCGCCTGTGACGCCAGCAGAAAGATCAATCTCGGCGAGCAGAATTACGAAGACCATAGCCACCGCAAGCATTGTTAGTTCCGCCGCCTGCACGAACAGGTTGGCGATGTTGATGTCGCTCAAAAAAAGTGCTGGGCTAAACGCGGTGAATATGCCTAGCAGCACGATCAAGGCTGCGATGGCGGGCAAGACACCCATGTCTCCAGACTTGATTTTTTGAAAATAGCCGTTGATCTGGTCTTTTACCGAGCCTTCATGGCCGGTCGAAATCTGGTGATTTGTCATTCTTGTTCGCTATCTATGTTCTTGGTTCCGGTGATGTAGCCCACGACATCCGCGTGATTTGTTTCTGAAGTCTTTAGCTGAGCGACCAAATGACCGAGGTAAAGCACGGCAATGTTGTCGCAGACTTTGAAGACGTCGGCTAGGTTGTGGCTGATGATCACTACCGCGACACCCTGATCTGCGAGGGTTCGAACGAGTCGCAGCACCTGCTCAGTCTGAGCAACACCTAGGGCAGCGGTAGGTTCGTCAAGAATGACGAGCTTGGCCTTGCGCAAGACAGAGCGCGCGATGGCCACGGTCTGACGCTGCCCACCAGACAGGCTCGAAACCTTTTGCCGCACCGACTTGACCGTGCGAACTGACAGGCTCTGGAGGGCGCGCTGGGCCTCAAGCTCCATGGTTGGCTCATTTAGCGTTCCGAGCTCGAGCTCCTCGCGGCCCAAAAACATGTTCTGGACGATGTCGAGGTTATCGCAGAGCGCCAGGTCTTGATAGACAACCTCGATGCCGAGATTGCCTGCTTGCCTCGGTGAATGAATGTGCACCGGTTCGCCGTCAAATCTGATTGAACCCTCGTCATAGGGCTGCACGCCAGACAAGCCTTTGATAAGGGTTGTCTTGCCAGCTCCGTTGTCACCAACCAGAGCGGTAACTTGGCCCGCATAGGCCTTGAAGTCGATTCCCTTTAGAACATCAACCGGTCCAAAACTCTTCTTGACTCCGGCTAGTTCTATGACAGGTACATCCACGATTTGCTCCCTTATAAGAGTCGGTGGTTGCGCCGAGATTGTGCTCCCGGCGCAACCACCTAACTATTTGCTGATGTTACTTGACGCCGTACTTCTTACAGGCGGCCTTTACAGCAGCGACACAGATGTCGCTTGCCTTGGCATCGCCAGCTGCAACGACGGTCTTAACTTCCTTAGGACCGACCAAGATCGGGGTCAGCGCGACGAATGGGGTTCCATCGGCAAGCTTCTTCGATACGGTCACCTTCTGGCCCTTCAGCAGCGAGATAGCAAGCTTGCTTGCAGCAGCTGCCTCAACCTTGAATGGCTTGTAGACGGTAGCGGTCTGCTTTCCTAGAAGCACGTTCTGGAGACCGGCGACCGATGCATCCTGACCCGAAACAGGAACCTTCATGTGGTTCTTGTCGAGGATCGCGATGATGTTGGCAGCGTTGTTGTCATTCGGCGCTAGGACTGCGTCAACCTTGCCCTTGAGCTTGGTGAATGCCTGCTCGAACTCGGTGCCTGCGGTTGGGCCATCCCAGGTGCCGGCCATGGTGAAGGCAGCCTTGGCGCCAGCCTTCTTCAGAACTGCAAGTGCACCGTCGAGGAACATCTTGGCGTTGCCGTCAGCTGGGTCGCCCGAGCCATAGACAATCTTGGCGGTCTTAGGGTTCTTACCCGCAGCCTTGAGGCCGTTGAGAACGGTCTGACCTTCCATTGCGCCGACCTTGGTGTTGTCGAACGAGACGTAGTAGTTAGCGCCTGAGATTGGACGGTCGTAGGCGATAACAGGGATGCCCTGTGCCTTCGCCTTAGTGGCGACGGCAGCGCCGGCTCCCTGGTAGTCAACAAGAATCATCACGCCACAGCCAGCGGTGAGCTGCTGGTCTGCGATCGTTGCGTACTTGCTTGTGTCGCTCTGGGCGTTCTGGATGTCGGCGGTGAAGCCAGCAGCAGTAAGCGCCTTCTTCAGTGCAGGTCGGTCCCCTGGCTCCCAGCGAGTTCCGCTGTCGGCGTCAGGAAGGATGATACAGGCGCGCTTGCTAGCCGCTTCAGCAGCCGTTGCACCCGATGCGAGCAGACCGGCAATCGAGGCGATTGCTACGGCTGCAGCTAGTGCAGTTTTCTTCATTGTTCTCTCCTATGAGTTTTGAAACTACTTTTAGTGTTTGCTTTGGTGCTTCGAGCCACTGTTGGACTCGCCCTGGAAAGGTGAGATTATGTTGGCATACACAACAAAAGGAATTCCACTGATTTTCGAGAACCTCGATGAATGTGATGGAAATGTGATGATTTGTTGTCTTAGGCAACAGATGCGAGTTTGGGCTAGCCTTGAAGTGTCTCCGCCTACAGTCTGGTTATTTGAACGATGAACTCCGAAACTACGCCGGTTGATGGCTCACCCGCGCGCGGAGCTGGCAATAACAGGAATGATCTTCGGCAACACAATTTGTCAGTAGTTCTCAATCTGGTACACAGGAGCCGTGCAGTATCCAGAAGCGAGATCACGGCCATAACCGGCCTAAATAGATCAACGACGCTCGACTTGGTCGGGGTCTTAGAAGATCTTCGCCTGGTGACTGAAAAAGAAACAGAAGTCAGCCGTTCAGTTGGCCGTCCAAGCATCGTCGTGTCCTCATCAGACGCTATTGTGAGCTTCTCCGTGGTTCCGACCAAGCACAGCGTTACCGTCGCAGCAGTCAGCATGAATGGTCGCATCCACGAAAAGGTCCGCGAAACTTTGGCGCTCTACTCGAGCGCAGAAGAAACCGCCAAGGTTGCGGCAGATCTCATTTCGGGTCTAAGAAAACGCCTCAAAACCGGCACTCGAATCGCGGGAATCGGTGTCTCGATTTCGGGGCAGGTCAACGTGGCCACGAACGTAGTTCGGCACGCTCCTTTTCTCGGCTGGATAGAAGAGCCGTTCGGCTCCATGCTCGAGAACTTAACCGGATTGCCAGTAAAGGTGGACAACAACAGCACACTCACCTGCGCGGCCGAAAGAGACTTTGGCGCCGGCAGGGGATTTAAAAATATCGTCTACCTCATGGGCGCCGAGGGAGGAATCGGCGGCGGAGTAGTCGTAGACGGGCAACTGCTTCGCGGGACAACGGGTTATGCCGGAGAACTGGGGCACATCCGAATCTCTGACTCCAGGTTGACCGACAGCATGGGACTCGAAGGGACGCTCGAGGCATTGGTTCGGCGCGAAGAGCTGGAGACCGCTCTTGGCCTAGTAAACCCTGACGACAGCGAGATAAGACAGGCTCTCAGCAAGCGGCGTTCGGCGAAGGTTGAGAGGGTATTGAATCGAAAGATTGATCTTCTCGGCATAGCGGTAGCAAACTTGGTAAACATCTTTAATCCGGAACTCGTTTTGCTGGCTGGCTTTTTGAGCGAGCTGTTCAATGCGGATGACTACCGACTCATGAGCCAGGTGCGCATGAGCGCTCTGGCCGGGGCCCGCGAGCGAGTGCAAATCCGCACTGCCGAGTTGGGCCCGAACCTCCAACTTATCGGAGCAGCTCAGCTGGGATTTGCCGACCTTCTCGCCGACCCCGTTGGTACTCGCCTGTTTGCCAAGGATGATTCAAACTAGGGCCGCAAGTCCCGATGCCCTAATCTGTGCTCATGAGCAACACGTTTGAACTCAATGAAGAGATGCTCCGGCCGGTCGTGCAACTTGCGCTGGATGACAAAACAGCCGTGCCGACCAAGTTCGCACTCCATGCCCTGAAGCCCGGCCTCGGCAACCCGACATCGCTTGGCGTTTATCGCGCATCGGGAACCGCGAGCACCGCATCCGGCGACAAGCCCTTCTCGGTTGTCGTGAAACACCTTGCCGACGGCCAACCGATCATGGTCGCGAGCGAGCCGACCCACTGGAACTACTGGCGCCGAGAGATCGTGTTCTTCGAGTCGCCCATCGCCGCGCGCATTCCGGCCAGCTTGGCCTACCCGCGCTACCTGGGCCAAACCGAACTAGCCGATGGCACCTTTCTGTTTTGGAACGGCGATCTCGGCGACCTAGGTAAGTCTGTCTGGACGTGGGATGAATGCATCCACGCCACCGAACTCGTGGCCGAACTCAACTCGATTGACGTGAGCGATGCGGCCGAGTACCCGTGGCTCAACCGCACGCAGCCCGAGGGTTGGCTCGAGTTGCGCGAGGCCTACTTTGAACCGGCCTATCGCAAGTTCATGCAGGTCGTCGAGACCAAGCCCGAGACCGTCACGGGATACGAGACCTACGGTGCGTGGGTTCCAAAGCAGGTAGAGATCAACGCCATCATCCACAGTCACAGACAGGTCTTCGCCCACGGCGACTTCAACCTCAACAACTTGGTTCCATCGAAAGGCGATCGCGGCCTGATCGCGCTCGACTGGCAGCTGTGCGGCATGGCATCCGTGGGTTCCGAGATTTCGGCCATCTACAACACGGCGCACGAACTCGGCGTGACCCCCGCCACCCAGGAGCGGTTCGAGCAACTCTGCGAGGTTTACACCCGCAAGTTCAACCAGCTGAACCCAGAGAACCCCGTCGAACTCGACGACGTGCGGCTCGCGGCCGCCGCCCGCGGATACATGATCATCTGCGGCGTGGGGTTCTTTCTCTCAGTGCCAAATCCCGAGTTGACCGATGCGGAGAACGACGCGACCATTCAGCGATTGATCGAGAACTTCGCCACCGGCCCGCTCATGGTTTACGCCCGCGTGCTCAACGAACTCGCTTAGATTAGGTGAGTGCCTAAGTCGAAGAGTCTGCGAGCGTTCAACCATCGCAACTACCGAATTCTCTACCCGGCCCTAGCCCTCTCAAACATCGGCACCTGGGCCCAGCGCGTTGCCCAAGACTGGCTAGTGCTCGATTTGACCCACTCTTCGCTCGCGCTCGGAGTCGTGACTGGGCTTCAGTTTGCCCCAACCCTTATCTTCAGCGCTTACGGCGGTGTCCTCGCCGACCGCCTAGACAAACGCACCCTGCTCGCAATCACCAACGCCGGCGCCGGGCTGGTTTCGCTCATCCTGGGCGTCCTGGTTGTTTCGAACAGCGTGCAAATCTCGCACGTCTATGTGCTCGCCCTGGCCCTCGGCCTTTTCAACGCCATGGATGGGCCGATCCGCGCATCGTTTACATCCGAGCTGGTTGGCAAGAGCGATATTGCCAACGCCATCTCGCTCAACTCGGCGAACTTCAACATCGGGCGGCTGGTCGGGCCGGCGGTGAGTGGGTTCATGATTGCGGCATACGGAACCGGGCCGTCGTTTCTGATGAATGCGCTGACTTACGTTGCCATGCTCGTAGCGCTCGGGGCGCTGCGCAAGTCTGAGCTGCACTTCAGCGAGCGACAGGCCACCAAGGCCAAGTTCACGGATGCCTTCGGCTACCTGAGGCATCGGCTCGACATCCAGATTGTGATGCTCACGGTCTTTGCCACCGCGACCTTTGGCATGAACTACCAAATCTTCAACGCCCTCATGGCAACGCTCGAGTTTCACAAGGGCCCTGCCGAGTTCGGCGGTCTTGGCACGTTCTTGGCGGTGGGGTCGCTCAGCGGCGCGCTGCTCAGCTCTCGGTTCGAGAGCAGCCGGGTTCCGCGGCGCATCATGCTCGGCGCGCTGAGCTTCGGGTTGCTCCTGGCTGGGCTCGCGCTCATGCCGACCTACCTCGCATACTCGCTTGCCCTGCCGTTCGGCGGATCGCTCGCCCTGCTCACGCTCATCTCGGCGAACTCTTATGTGCAAACCACCACGGATGCGCATATTCGCGGCCGGGTCATGGGCATCTACCTGACGGTCTTCATGGGCGGCACCCCGCTCTTCTCGCCGGTTATCGGCTGGCTGGCCGACCTCATCGGCATCCGCGCGACCATCCTGAGCTGCGGGTTGCTCGTTGCGGTGTCTGCGGTGGCGCTGTTGCTCGTTTACAGCTCGCGTCGCAAGCGCCAAATCGAAGACACCGGGGATGGCCCGACCATGGCCATCGACATCATTTAGCGAGCGCCGAGCATGGCGCGTAAAAAATCTCTGAAGCTATCAGAGATTTAGCGACAGGCTGCGCGAAGGTCCCCTAGTCGACGCCCGCGGATACACAAAATCCCTCCCATTTCTGGGAGGGATTTCGTATCACGGGTGGA
>JBEGJS010000040.1:0-2883 GCA_041184485.1 Actinomycetota bacterium
TGACCCAAGAAGTGCTCAACCTCTGCAGGGCCGTAGCCGACCGCCAGGCGGCGACCCTCGCCGACGTCCTCACTCATGCGATTCCATCGCGGTCGGTTGCCGTCGAAAAGCGCTGGCTTGCCGCGCTAGAGGAGCCCTCGAGCGAGCGCGCATCCGAGACCGCAAGCCTCGATGCTCTGGTTGAACAACTCGGTGCTCCGCCAAGCTCGGCCCCGCGAGTTCACCAACTGGTCGAACCTAGGTCGGCAACCGCCGCCGGCTCGACCGCCCCGATCTGGGTGCTCGAGATCGCGCGAGTCGCCCTCGCGCAAGTTGCAGCGGGCAAGAGCGCAATTGTCGTCGTGCCAGACTTTCGCGACCAGAAACTGGTGCGCTCATACCTGGCCGCCATCGGCCTCAACGACTATTTGCGCGACTACACGGCCGACCAAACCAAGTCGACAAAGTACGCGGCCTTTCTGTCGGCCCTGTCGCAACAGACCAGCATCGTTTTGGGTTCTCGGTCGGCCGTTTTGGCGCCGGTCAAGAACCTCGGGGCAATAGTCATCTGGGATGACGGCGACCAGAGCCTGCAAGATCAGGGGTCGCCATACGCGCACGCCCGAGAGATAGCCCTGATTCGCCAAAACCAGACGCAATGCCGCCTGGTTTTGCTGGCTCACTCGATTAGCGCCGAGGCGCAAAGACTGATCGAGATTGGCTACTTCGAGGCGATCAAACGCGACTTCGCAAAACCCAAGCTGGCGGTTAGCGACGGCGAACTTCGAGTCGACTCGCTCGCCATCAAACTAATTCGTGAAGCAACCGGCGCCGGCGCAGCGCTGATTCAGGTGGCGGCCAAGGGGCACTCGACCTCGGCATTTTGCGCCGCCTGCTCAGAGCGAGCCAACTGCCACCAGTGCTACGGGCCGCTCTGGCTGAATCAAAAGCAGCAGCCCGCCTGTCGCTGGTGCAACGCCATCAACCTAGGTTTTAGGTGCAGGGGTTGCGGTTCGAGCGAGCTGCGCTTCGGCCGACCAGGCAGCACCCGAACCATCGCCGAGCTCGGCAGGATGTTCCCGGGCGTTCAACTGATCGAATCAACCCACGAAACCAAGACCGAAACCCTGGCTGCGGGCCGCAAGATAGTCGTCGCAACGCCGGGCGCCGAACCAGACATCCAGGGTGGCTATGCGGCCGTGGTGCTGCTCGACTGCGCACAGACGCTCGGCAAAGACACCCTTAGGGCCAGCGAGGACGCGGTCAGAAACTGGTCGAACGCAATCGCAAAGCTCGCCATTTCGGGCCGGGCCGTTGCGGTTGGGCTCGGGGGAGAGCTGGGCCAGTGGCTAGCGCTCTGGAACCAAGAGCAGATAGCCGAACGCATCGTCGCAGAACGCAGGGAACTCGGTTTTCCTCCGGCCGAACGGCTGCTCTCGGCGACAGGAACCGCCGAAGTCGTCGCGAAGGCAGAGGCAGAACTCGCAGAGGTAACTGGCCTAACACTGCTTGGCAAGACCAGCGTCCGCGCTGCCGGGTCGACAGAACCGCAGTTGCGCTTGCTTGGGCGGTATGGATACTCGGCGGGCCCAGAGGTCGCCAAGGCCGTGATGGCGCTGCAGCTCAAACTTGCCGCAGGCACGGCCCGCGGCGGACGCCCTGGTCGAGCCTCCCGTGCCCTAACCGTCAAGATGGACGACGGCGAAGTAATCTAGGCAACGATGACTTTGAATCCCAGAATTGCCTTTGCGGGCACGCCCGCTAACGCCGCCCGCACCCTCGAGGCGCTCGTTGCGGGCGGCTTCGAAGTCGGAGTCGTCATCACCCGCGAGGATGCCCCAGTCGGGCGCAAGCAGGTACTCACGGCCTCGCCCGTGGCAGAGGTCGCCGCGAGATTCGGCATCCCAGTTATTAAGGCCAACCGAATCGACGAAGGCGCGATCGCAGAACTTGCCAAACACGGATGCTCGCTCGGGGTCGTAGTCGCCTATGGCGCGCTGCTCAAGCACCCGGCCCTCGATGCACTTTCTTCGGGCTGGTTCAATCTGCACTACAGCCTGCTGCCAAAGTGGCGCGGGGCGTCGCCGGTTCAAGCCGCGCTTGCCGCTGGCGATCGCGAGACCGGAGTAACGCTGTTTCGCCTCGACGAGGGCATGGATACCGGCGGCATCGTCGGCACCGTCGAGACCCTGATCAATCCTCACGAGAACGCCGGCGAGCTTCTGGCGCGGCTCACCGAGCTCGGCATCACCCTGCTGCTCGAGCAGCTGCCGCTCATTCAGGCCGGGCTCGCCACAGAGCGCACACAGACCGAAGGTGCAACCCACTGTGGCAAGTTGTCGAGAGCCATCGCGCGCATCGATTGGTCGCGCTCGGCCATCGAGATCGAAAACGGAATCAACGCCTACAACCCGGAGCCCGGTGCATGGACGACGCTCCTCGGCGACCAGGTCAAAGTACTGGCGGCGAGGGCCCTAGGCGCAACCGACTGGGCTGCGCTGTCGGAGTCGGCGACCGCGGGAGAGGCGCCCGCAGAATCTGGGTCGGTCTCGATTACCAAGTCAGGGGCACTCGTGCACTGCGGCTCGGGCACGCTGCTAGAACTCCGTGAGATTCAACCGGCCGGCAAAAAGCCGATGCCAGCAAGCGATTGGGCTCGCGGTATCGCCGGCCGAGAGGTGCGATTCGAATGAGCCAACTACAACCACGCAACGCTCGAGAGGTCGCGTACGCGCTGCTGCTCTCGGTGGCGCAAGACGCAGCGTATGCGAACCTGCTGCTGCCAAAACTGCTCAACAAGGCACACCTCGAGCAGCGCGATGCCGCCTTCGCGCAGGAGATGTCGTTCGGCACCCTGCGCTGGCAGGGCTTTTATGACCGAATCATCGCCATCGCGGCAAACCG
>JBEGJS010000041.1:0-4941 GCA_041184485.1 Actinomycetota bacterium
TCGCATCGCCGGTCGGCCCTTATTTCACCGGTGGTGTGAAGCCGATTTCGATTTGGCTGGCGCTCGGCTCTGCGCGTGCAGGCAAACACGGCACCGGTGAGGCAAAGACCGGCGGCAACTATGCGGCTTCGCTGCTCGCTCAGATGGAGGGCTACGACAACGGCTGCTCGCAGGTGATGTTCCTCGACGCCGAGTCTGCCACCTACATCGAAGAACTCGGCGGCATGAACCTGTTCTTTGTCTTCAAGGATGGCCACGTGGCCACCCCTAGCCTCGACGGAACGATCCTTCGCGGCATCACCCGCGACTCGGTGATCACTCTCATCAAGGACCGCGGCATCGAGGTGCAAGAGCGCAAGGTGACCCTCGACGAGGTTCGCGCCGGCGTGAACTCTGGCGAGATCGTCGAAATCTTTGCCTGTGGCACCGCAGCCGTCATCACCCCGATTGGCCAGCTCAAGAGCCGCGAAGAGACCATCGGCAGCGCCGACGCCGAGCCTGGCGAACTCACCGTCTCGCTGCGCCGCGAACTCACCGGCATTCAGTACGGCACGGTCGAAGACCGCCACAACTGGATGGTCAAGCTCTCCTAATGCGCGTCGCAAAGTTCAGCGTGGCCGGGGAGGTTCGCTTCGGCATCGTCGACGGACCAGAGCTGGTCGTGCTCAAGGGGCATCCGTTGTTCACTAACTACGAGACCACGGGCGAGCGCGTTGCCATCAAGGATGTGCAGTTGCTGCCGCCGACCCTGCCGACATCCAAGTTGATTTGCATCGGCAAGAACTACGCCGATCACGCCGCCGAGATGGGTGGCGAGGCGCCTGCCGAACCGCTGATGTTTCTCAAGCCCTTGACCGCGGCCATCGGCCAGGGCGAGACCATCGTCTTGCCTTCGATAAGCGACCAGGTCGACCACGAGTGCGAGCTGGCGGTCGTGATCAGTTCGGTTGCCAAGAACGTGCCCGCCGAAAAGGCGCTCGACTTCGTCTGGGGCTACACGATCGCAAACGACGTGACCGCGCGCGACCTGCAAAACAAGGATGGCCAGTGGACTCGCGCCAAGGGCTTCGACACCTTCTGTCCAATTGGCCCTTGGATCGAAACCGAGTTTGAGCCTGAGGATCAGGTGATCGAAACCCGCGTGGATGGCGAGCTTCGCCAGCACGGTCGCCTGAACCAGATGATTCACGATGTGCCACGAATCATCGAGCACGTATCTCAGGTCATGACTCTGCTGCCGGGCGACATCATTCTGACCGGCACGCCAGCTGGCATTGGTCCGATTGAGGCGAGCCAAGTGGTTGAGGTTTCGATCGAGGGCATCGGCGAGCTGACCAACCCGGTCGCCTAACAAAAAACATTCTGTTGTTCTCTGGACTTTTTGCGCTTCGGTGGCGTAGTCTATGTGTATAGAATAAGCAACAACCACCAGAGAGGCAGCCAGCGTGAAACCACTTGTTCGTGTGACAAAACCAACCATCGCGATTCTCGAGGCAATCGCCAACCACGACCAGCCGATCTGGGGCCTTGCACTCTCGAAGCAGGTCGGGCTAGCGACCGGCACCGTGTATCCGATTCTCGAACGACTCACCGAACTCGGATGGGTCGTCTCGCAGTGGGACACCGACCAGACGGTCAAGGGTCCTCGACGCAAGTTTTATTCGATGACATCCGAGGCCCGCGAGGCGGCCCTTGCCCTCGTGAAGGCAAACGTCAACGTGCCAAGCCGCTCGACTCGCAGAATCGGAGCGCAGCAGCATGCTTAAGCCAATCATCAGACTTGCGTCGCGCGCCTACCCAAAGGGAGCAGCCCGCTCGGAGTTTCTAGAGTCGACGGCCTCAGACCTGCACTACGCGACAGAGCTAGACATCGACGAGCGCGCTATCGAACGCGGCGCCATCAAGCAGGCACTGTCATACGGGTGGCGTCATCCACGCATAGGTGTGGTTTTGACCATCGCCGGCATGCTGTTTTCGGTTTGGCTCTGCACCAAGTGGGTTGCCTACCCAGAACCGTACGCGGTGGCCAATGGAGTTTGGCTCGCACTGACCTGGTCGATCGCGGTGCTCTGCTCTCGCGTACCGGGCTCACGCCTGACCAAACCGGCCATCCTGGCGTTTTTGCTTCTAGTCGTTGCCTTCGTGATCAAAACCAGCGAGTGGCATTCGTACGGCATCGTGGACTATGCCACGAAACACGCTGGCCCGCCAATCCTCGTGAATGTTCACAGCGACTATGGCTCATTTGTGATGCTATTCGTGGCGCTTTCTTCGACCGCCTATGTGTGGGCTTGCGTGCTCCTACTGCTCGATCGTGCTGTAGTTCGAGGCATCTTGGCTCTGGCCTTTGCCGCGGCGCAGGTCTACTGGTTCTACTCGTCAACGCAGCTCATGTTCTTCTGGGAACTGCAAGACCAATGGGCTCGTAGGCTTCCACTTGGGGCCAGTGCCTGGGTCATCTTCTTTGCAGTTTCGGCATGGCAGGGCATTCGAGCCAAGCGCGGGGCCGCACAGCCCCAAAGGTAGACTTGAGGGGTTATGTCGACCATCACAGCCCCCTTCTCAACCGCCACCGGCAGCGACGTCGTAGTGCGCTTCTGCCCATCGCCGACCGGTACGCCACACGTGGGTCTGGTGCGCACCGCCCTGTTCAACTGGGCATACGCGCGCCACACCGGCGGCAAGTTCGTATTCAGAATCGAAGACACCGACGCCGAGCGTGACAGCGAAGAGTCGTTCGAGATGATCCTGGAGGCACTCGGTTGGCTCGGCCTGAACTGGGATGAAGGCGTAAACGTCGGCGGACCAAACGAGCCATACCGCCAGAGCGAGCGCGGGCCCATCTATGCCGACGTGATCGAGAAGCTCAAGGCCAGCGGCCACATCTATGAGTCATACATGGGTGCCGAAGACATCGACGCGCGCAACGAGGCCGAAGGTCGCGCCAAGCAGCTCGGCTATGGCAACTGGGAGCGCGACGAGGCAGAGCGCGCGAAGTACCGCAAGGATGGCGCCACGCCGGCCCTCAGGTTGAGGGTGCCAGACGTAGACATTAGCTTCGACGACCTGGTGCGCGGCCCGATTACGTTTCCGGCAGGCAGTTTTCCTGACTTCGTAGTGGTGCGCCCCAATGGTCAGCCGCTCTACACCCTTGTCAACCCGGTGGATGACGCGCTCATGGGCATCACCCACGTGCTTCGCGGCGAAGACCTGCTTTCGTCAACCCCGCGCCAGATCGCGCTCTACAACGCGATGGTCGAGGCGGGCATCACCAAGTTCATCCCGCGATTTGGTCACCTGCCTTATGTGATGGGTGAGGGCAACAAGAAGCTCTCGAAGCGCGACCCAGAGTCGAACCTTTTTCACCACCGCGACCGCGGCTTCATTCCAGAGGGCCTGCTGAACTACCTGGCCCTGCTCGGCTGGGGCATCAGCCACGAGCGTGACGTCTTCACGCTCGCCGAACTCGTCGAGGCCTTCGACGTTGAGAACGTGAACCCGAATCCGGCGCGATTCGACCAGAAAAAGGCCGACGCCATTAATGCGGCGCACATTCGACTTCTTGCGCCTGCCGACTTTGAGGCTCGCCTCGTGCCATACCTGCAGAGCGCCGGCATTCTTGGCTCAAGCCTGAGCGCTCGCGAGTCTGACATTCTGGCCGCCGCGGCCCCGCTCATTCAAGAGCGAATCGTGGTGCTGAGCGAGGCTCCGGGCATGCTCGGCTTCTTGTTCAAGACGGCCGATCAGATCGAAATCGAGGACGACGCCAAGGCCGGACTGCCCGAGAACACCGCTGGCGTTCTTGGTGCCGCAGGCCAGGTAATCGAGACGATCTCTGCACCGGACTTCACGACCGAAAACCTGCAGAACGCCCTAAACAAGGTGCTAATCGAAGAGCTGGGCCTCAAGCCACGCTTCGCCTTTGGGCCGCTGCGCACCGCAATCTCTGGCCGCCGAATCTCGCCACCGCTCTTTGAGTCGATGGAGATTCTCGGCAAAGACGAAACCCTCGAGCGTCTCAAGGCGTTTGCTCGAACCCTGTGCACCGACTAAACTAATGAGTCGAGCCGAGCGCAAGCACGGGTCGGGTTTCATGCCCTGGGGTATGGTGTAATTGGCAACACGGAGGTTTCTGGTACCTTTGTTCTTGGTTCGAGTCCAGGTACCCCAGCTTCGACAGTCAGACTTTTAGGTCTGGCTGTTTTTGCTTTAACGGGCTCTAGGCTTGACCCGTGGGAAAGTACGAAAAGCACCAGATTGCCGAATACCTGGCCGATTTGCAGCCACTCCAGAGGCAACGAGTCGAGCAACTGCGCGACCGCCTAGCGACCATCATCGAGCCAGAAGACTTCGTGATTTGGTACCAGATTCCCACCTTCATCAAGAACGGCAAGCCGTTTTTGTCGCTCGGCGGCTGGAAGTCGCACTATTCGATCTACCTGCTCAGCGGCACCCTCGGCGCAAAGATTGCCGACCGCCTAGACAACGGCCGCAACATCATGAGCGTGGTCAAGTTTGACCTCGACTCAGAGCCGACAGAAAAAGAGCTCAGGATGATCGTTCAGGCAAAGAAGGAGTCTCTCGAACGCCCATGAATATCGCTCAAATCGCCTGTGGCTTTCTGGTCGTATCTTCGGCCATGGTTTCGCTTTACGCGCTCTACCTCGTGGCAACCGAATCCGGTCTCGCGCGCAAGTTTCGAGCCCTCGTCGGTGCAGGATTCTGGCTCGCAGTGTCAGGCCATTACGCGAGCGTTCTTGGCTGGCTGCCATCGTTGCTCGACGACCACTCTCGTGCCTATTCGCTGTGGGCGCTGACCGCCTTCTTCGCGGCACTAACCCTCGTGCAGCGCCGCTCTAAGAGCGAACAAGCGCGTCGCCTGTTGACGCCGGTCTTCGGCGCAATGTTTGTGGCGAACGTGCTCATCCTCGTTTTTTATCG
>JBEGJS010000042.1:0-6068 GCA_041184485.1 Actinomycetota bacterium
TCACTTCGCAGCTCGCCAGGTTGCAAAACCGATCCGAGGGATTCCTCGAGATGCCGGTCGTGATTCGCGTGCCATACGGCGGCGGCATCGGCGCGGTCGAGCACCACAGCGAGAGCCCAGAGGCATACTTTGCCCACACCCCGGGCCTGCGAGTGGTCAGCCCGAGCAACCCCAACGACGCCTACTGGATGATTCAGCAGGCCATCAAGTCGAGTGACCCGGTGCTGTTCTTCGAGCCGAAGCGTCGCTATTGGCAGAAGGGCCCGGTGAACCTCGACGAGGCGCCGCAGGGTCTGCACGACGCGCGCGTGCTGCACGAAGGCAAGGATGTCACCATCGCGACCTATGGTCCGATGGTTCAGGTTGCACTCCAGGCAGCGCAGATCGCCGCCGAGGAGGGCACGAGCCTCGAGGTGATCGACCTTCGCTCGATGAGCCCAATCGACTTCGGCACGATCATCGCATCCGTGGTTAAAACCGGTCGACTGATTGTCGCCCACGAGGCAAGCACCTTTGTCTCGATCAGCTCGGAGGTCGCAGCCCGCGTCACCGAGGCAGCGTTCTACAACCTCGAAGCACCCGTCTTGCGAGTCGGCGGTTTCGACGTTCCATATCCACCAGCGAAACTCGAAGAGGTCTTCTTGCCAGATGCCGACCGCATCCTTGAGGCAGTAGACCGAATCTTGGCCTACTAGGCGAAGGCGAAAGGCAGAGACATGACACAGCTGGCTTATTTCAACCTCCCGGATGTTGGCGAAGGCCTCACCGAGGCCGAAATCGTCTCGTGGAAGATCAAGGTTGGCGACTCCGTCAAGGTCAACCAGGTGATCGTCGAGATCGAGACCGCCAAGTCGCTCGTTGAGCTGCCATGCCCATTCGAGGGTGTTGTGACCGAACTCTTTGCCGCCGAGGGCGACACCGTCGAGGTAGGCAAGCCGATCATCGCTGCGAAGGTCGCCGATGGCGCGGTTGGCGCAGTAGCCACCACCTCGATCCCTGTAATTTCTGAAGAAATTGCGGCCGCTGACGCGGCGGCCAAGGCTCAGGCGGCCGCGCCGAGCCCAACCGACGCACCGGCCGAACGCAACCCGACACTCGTTGGCTACGGCGTTAATCATTCGGCCGGATCGTCGCGCCGCAAGCGCGCGGCTGGCGCCGCGGTTCCTGCAGCGGCCCTCGCCGCAGCAGCAATCCCAGCGGCTGCAGCCCCAGCGGTTGCCGGCGGAGTAGTCGCAGCAGCCGGCGCCGCCGTCATCGCCGAGGCCGCCGTCATCGCCAAGCCACCCATCCGCAAGCTTGCCCGCGACCTCGGCGTCGACATCACCAAGGTCACCCCAACCGGTCTGGCCGGCGAGGTCACCCGTGAAGACGTTCTCGGCGGAGCCCAGCAGGCCAGCGTCTTCAGAAACCTGAGCACCCCAGAGCCAAAGACCGAGCGAGAGGAGCGCATCCCAGTAAAGGGAGTGCGCAAGGCGATCGCCAACGCGATGGTCTCGTCGGCATTCACCGCACCGCACGTGAGCATCTTCGTAGACGTCGATGCCACCCGCACCATGGAATACGTCAAGCGCCTGAAGGCATCCACCGACTTTGCCGGCGTCAAGGTGACCCCGCTGCTCATCATGGCCAAAGCAATGATGTGGGCGGTTCGCCGCAACCCGATGGTCAACTCGACCTTCACCGACACCGAGATCATCGTGCACAACTTCGTCAACTTCGGCATCGCTGCCGCAACTCCGCGAGGCCTGATCGTGCCGAATATCAAGGATGCCGACAAGCTCTCAATGCTCGAGCTGGCTCAGGCAATCGAGCAACTGGCAGCCACCGCTCGCGAGGGTCGCACGACTCCCGCCGACATGGCCAACGGAACCATCACGATCACCAACATCGGTGTGTTCGGCGTCGACACCGGAACCCCGATCTTGAATCCTGGCGAGGTGGCCATCGTCGCCCTCGGTTCGATTCGCCCGAAGCCTTGGGTCGTCAACAACGAAATTCAGATTCGCCAAGTCACCACCATCGGCGCAACCTTCGACCACCGCGTGGTCGACGGCGACGTCGCGAGCCGCTTCGTACAAGACGTTGCTAGCGTCATCGAAGAGCCGGCGCTGCTGCTCGACTAACGCTCAAGGCGCTGCATGATCGCTGGCAGAGTCGCCCGCGGCAAAATCAAGCAACTTCGTTCTAAGATTTAGTCAGCGGCCGCAGTCCGCGGTGAGCGCACAGTAAGTTTTTGGGGGAAAACTTATGAAACTACAAAACAAACTAAAGACCTCGACGATTCTTCTTGTCGTGGCCATCGTCATGTCTGTTGGCAATCTCTACTTCTTGGCGCAGATTTTGCCTGATCTTTCTTCGAAACTCCCTTGGACTTCGTATGGCTGGGTTGCCTTCGAAGTGCTTGTGCCGGCGCTGCCGATAGTCACCGCCATTCGAGCATTCCGAGGAGCCACCCCAGCGCAGCTGAAGCCTTGGCATCTCGGCACATTCCTAGCTGGGTTCGCGTTGCCGTTGGCAATCGATTTCGCCGACTCGCTATTGTGGGGAGGTTTCGGCAACCTGCCTCGAGCCCTTTTTGGCATCGACTCGCAAGACATAGTGCTCACGGTTTCGATTCTCTCGGCCTGGGTTTATCTTGCGGCATTCATCGCATTTCGCACCGTTAACTTTGAGACCGGCCTTGTCGCCCCAGAGTTGAGGAGCCCCGCGCTGCTGCTGCGAAGACGCCGTTTTCGCACGTGGGGCATCACCTTTGGTGTAGTCGCCGTAATCGGAGCGTTTGCATCGCCGGCGCTGGTTTTTTCTGGATTCGCGCAGGGCCTAACCTATGGGGGCAACCAAGCAGCGTCTGCAACGCTCATCGGCATCGGCAGCACTTGGGCGGCACTCGAACTTCCGCTCATTATCGCGGGCATAGTCTGCATGGTGCTCGCGATAAATGCGCGCAAGGCCGCATACGCAGCCAAGAAGTCCGCACAAGAAGAGACCCAAACGCCGATCCCGGTTGCCGACCCAACCCAGGATGCCGTCACGCCGGTCGCCAAGATCAGCCGGCCCGAAGCCGATGAAGTGAGCAACGAAAATGAGTAAGCAGGAGCGAGTAGACGAGCTTCGCAAGTCTAGAAATCAGCACAAAAAGCGGGGCATCCTTTTTGGTCTGGGCGGATGTCTCGGTTGTTCAGCCGCGCCATTTATTGGAGCAGCGGGCCTTGGGGCAATGTACTTAGCAGCGAAGGGTGCTGCGATGGGGTGGGATGGTCAACAGGATCAATCGGGCCCCTTCTGGCTTTTGCTAGCCCTCGCGGTCGGCATTGCCGGATGCGTCTTCGTGAACAAGGGGCTTAGCCGCCGCCGACTCGCAAAGGCCGATCGCCTCGCGGCCGACAGCCTGGAACGCGAGCTCGCCCAAGAGCAGGCAGTCCAAGACTACGAATAGCAATTGATAATCATTTTCAATTAGGCGTATACTCGCCGCATGAAGAGAATCGTTGCGGCAGCGCTGGGCGTCATCCTGGTTGGTGGCTCACTGAGCGCATGCAGCACGCGGACCTATGGCGAGCCCGATGTGTTGCGCCTGGTTTCGAGCAACGCCATCTGGAACGAAGTTGCCCTATCGGTTAGTCAGGGGCACGTTCATGGCGGCCTTAGCCTGCTCGACAACCCCAACATCGACCCGCACGAGTTTGAGCCAAGCGCGCGTCAGCGACTCATGGTTCAGCAGGCCGACATCGCGATCTACACCGGCACCGACTACGACGGCTTTATGAAGCAACTGCTGGATGCGGCCGACTTCGAAAGCGACCGGATCGTGACAGCGGGCCAGCCCGACGACCATTGGTTCAACGTCAAGACTTGGAAGCGCGACACCTCGAACCCGCACGTCTGGTTCAGCGTCTCGGCGGTTAAAAAAACCGCGGATCGCCTAACGGCGACCTATATAAAGCTGTCGCCATCCGCGAAAAAAGACTTCGAGGATGCCAACAAGAGATTTACCAAACAGCTTGACCAGATCGCTTATCGCGAGGGCCAGATTCGCACCGCCCGAGCCACCAGAGACATCAGCTACCTGAAAAAAGCGCCGATCGACAGCACCAAAATAACTGCTCGCTCGTGCCCTGCGTTCGGCTGCGCCAACTCGTTCTTCTTCGCTCCCGAGGGGCTTGGAAGCTACCTACTAGAGGACGCGGGATGGGGAGACGCCACGCCCAAGTCGATCATCGACAAGGTGGCCAACGGGGTTGAACTTTCGGCCAGAGAGATGCTCGATGCCAAGCAACTGCTGGCCCGAGGCACCGTGCAGATTTTTGCCGCCAACGTGCAGGTGGCAACCCCACAGTTGCTCGAACTACAAAACTTTGCCGCCGCCCACGGCATCAAGGTGATGAAGTTCAGCGAGACCGAGATGGTGCCGGGCAGTCAGTCGCAAGACATGAAGCACCCGCACCTGCCATACGGATACGTGGATGGCATGAACTACTACCTGAAACAGCTAGCGGCATTGGTGGCCAAGTGAAAGAAATTCTGAAGATCAAGGGGGCGACCCTCGAGCTAGACGGGCGCACCCTGTGGAGCGACCTCGACCTCGAGGTCAAGCCGGGCGAGTTCATAGCGGTGATCGGCTCGAACGGCTCGGGCAAAACCTCGCTGCTGCGCACGATTCTCGGGCAGCTGCGACTCAAGACCGGCAAGGTCTATTTTGCCTACGAAGAGGTAGACCACGGCAGCCCGCGAATCGGATACATTCCGCAGCAGCGAAACACCGACGAGGCTGGCACCGTGCTGGTCAAAGACCTCGTGCGCTTTGGCCTAAACGGGCACCGAGCCGGAGTCTTCGTGCCGAAGGCATCCGAGCGCAAAAAAATTCAGGCGGCTCTCGCCGCCACCGGCGTTGCCGAGTATGCGAACCAGCCGTTCGGTGCTTTGAGCGGCGGCGAACAGCAGCGCGTGCGAGTGGCTCAGGCGGTTATCGGCGACCCTCTGTTGCTGCTGTGCGACGAGCCGTTGAGTGCGCTCGACCTGCAGCAGCAGAAGGCAGTGAGCGAGCTCATCTATCAGCAGGCCAAGGCCCACCGCTCCGCAGTGCTGTTTGTAACCCACGACGTAAACCCCGTGCTCGACATGGTCGACCGCGTGCTCTACCTCGCCAACGGCAAGTTCAAGATAGGCAGCCCCGACGAGGTCTTTCGCAGCGAGGTGCTCAGCGAGCTCTATGAGACTCAGGTCGACGTGGTTCGAAACCAGGGCCGCATCGTCGTGGTCGGCACGCACAATCACGACCACCACCCAGACGAGGTGTGGAGCTAATGCCACTATTTGACTTCACCGATTACGGCACCCTGTTGCTGTGGGTCTTGCCATCCTTGGTTGTTGCGCTGATGCTCGGCATGGTCGGCGGCCTGCTGAGCACCCTCGTGATTCACCGCGACAGCTCGTTTGCCGTGCACGGAATCAGCGAGCTCTCGTTTGCCGGTGCGGCGATCGCGCTTCTGATTGGCATGGATGTGACCTTTGGCTCAATCGTCGGGTCGCTCGTGGCCGCCGCCATCATCGGTGCGATCTCGGGCAAGCCGCGAGAACGCAACTCTCTCACCGCGGTGCTCATGCCGTTCGGTTTGGGCGTTGGAATCCTGGCGCTCTCTCTGTATCACGGGCGGGCGGCCAGCAAGTTCGGGCTGCTCACCGGCCAGATAGTTTCGCTGGTCGATGGCCGGTCGACGGTGCTATTCATTTTGAGTGGATGCGTGCTAATCGTGCTCTCGGTGTTCTGGCGCCGCCTGCTATTTGCGTCGCTTGACCCTGCCGTGGCCGAGGCTCGTGGCGTGCCGGTTCGCATGCTCTCGGTGCTCTTCACCCTCACGCTTGGCATCGCGGTTGCGATCGGTGTTCAGGTGGTCGGCGCCCTGTTGGTGCTCAGCCTTCTGGTGACGCCGGGCGCCGCGGCCCTTCGCGTCACCCGATCGCAGTTCTTGGCTCCCGCTCTAGCCGTGGTCTTCGGGGTGGTCGCCGCGGTCGGTGGCATGATGCTCTCGCTCGGCGCCGCGCTGCCGGTCAGCCCCTTCATAACCACG
>JBEGJS010000043.1:0-2582 GCA_041184485.1 Actinomycetota bacterium
GTCGTCGATGAGTTTGCCGCCCGAATGGCCGATCGCATGGGAGCTCTGGTTGCTGGTCGCGGACTCGATCCGGCGACCACCGTTGGTCCGGTTATCAATGAGAAGGCGCGTCAGAACCTCAAGCGCCTGGTTGACGCGACCGTTGCCGAGGGCGGCGATGTGGTCGTTGGTGGAGAATACGGGTCGGGCGATGGCTACTTCTTTAAGCCGACCGTGCTCACCAACGTTCGCCCGGGCTCGACGATTCTGGGCGAAGAGATCTTTGGTCCGGTCGCTCCGATCACGGCCTTTAAGACGGAGGATGAAGCGGTTCGCCTAGCCAACGACACCGAGTATGGCCTGGTCTCATATGCCTTTACCGAAGACCTCAAGCGTGGCCTGCGTCTGATTGAAAGACTAGACACCGGAATGACCGGCCTTAACACCGGGCTCGTTTCGAACGCGGCTGCGCCATTCGGTGGAGTCAAGGAATCGGGCATGGGTCGCGAGGGTGGACTCGAAGGAATTCACGAGTACCTAGAGACCAAGTACGTCATGATTCCCGACCCGCAGGCCTAAAACTCGCGATGTGCTCCAGGCGCCGCAGACACCACAAAGGTGTTTGGCTTGGCGTAGCCGAGGGCAGCAAACTCCGCCTCGATGGCTAGGGCAAGTTCGCCGATTCGCTCGATTGGCATGAGCGCGATTGCTGCTCCGCCGAAGCCGCCACCGGTCATCCTTGCGCCGATAGCGCCGTGTCGCATCGATGTCTCAACCGCCGTGTCGAGCTCATCCACGCTGATTTCAAAGTCATCGCGCATCGAAACGTGCGATGCATAGAGCAGTTCGCCGATGGCCTTTGGGCCTCGCTCGCGCAGTGTCTTGACCGTCTCGAGCACGCGCTCGTTTTCGGTGATCACGTGCTTGACTCGGCGATAGGTGAGGTCGTCGAGCAGCTCGGCGGCGCGTGGCAGATCGGCTGAGCTCAGGTCGCGCAGGCTCGAGACGCCCAGGGTTGCGGCACCGCGCTCGCAGGCTTCGCGCCGCGATTTATAGCCGCCGTCTGCGTGCCTGTGCTCAACGCGGGTGTCGATGATTGCGAGCTCGAGTCCGGCAGCGGCGAATCCCAGCGCTTCGGCCTCGGCCTCAAGTGTGCGGCAGTCAAGAAAGACCGCGTGGTCGAGTTCGCCCAGCAGCGATGCCGACTGGTCCATGATGCCGGTTGGGGCTCCGACGATCTCGTTTTCGGCCCGTTGCCCAACGCGCGCGAGTTCGCGCTTGCTCCGACCGGTGGCCCACAGCTCGTTCAGGGCAACGGCAACCGCGCACTCGATCGCTGCCGACGAAGAGAGTCCTGCGCCGACAGGCACATCCGAGTCGATGTAAATGTCGAAACCGGTCTTGGAGCCGAGGGCCCAGGCCACGCCAAACGGATATGCCGACCAGCCAGCAACGGTGTCGCGCGCGATGGCGTCGAAGGCAACCTCAACCGAATCGTCGGCAAAGCTCGACGAGACCCGGCAAACTCCGTCGGTGCGAAGCGCAACTGCCGCGTAGGTGCGGCGGTTGATCGCGAAGGGCAAAACGAAGCCCTCGTTGTAGTCGGTGTGCTCGCCGATCAGGTTGACTCGGCCCGGGGCAGACCAAACACCGGTTGGCGCGTAGCCGAATCGGGCGGCAAACTCGAGGGCGGTTCCCTCGGCCGAAACCTCGCTGCGAATCGCGGTCAACTAGATCACCTCGCGCAGGCGAGCGGCAACAGACTCTGCGGTCACATCGCCGATGAAGGCGCCCATCGCCGATTCCGAACCGGCCAGGTACTTGAGCTTGTCGGCGGCTCGACGGGGTGAGGTGATCTGAAGCTGGAGTCGCACGTTTTCTCCGCCGGCCACACTTGGCGCCTGGTGCCACGCGGCGATGTAAGGGGTAGGGGTCTCGTACAGCGCATCCACGGCCTTGAGCAGGCGCGAATAAATGCCGGCTAGCTCCTCGCGCTCAACCTCGGTGAGCTCGGCCATCGTGCCAACGTGGCGGTGGGGCAGCAGGTGAATCTCGATCGGCCAGCGCGCGGCAAATGGCACGTAAGCGGTGAAGTGCTCACCAGCCAGCACGACGCGCTCGCCGGCCTGCTCGAACTCGAGCGTGCGAGCAAAGAGGTCGGCGCCAAACTTTTCGATCGAGGCCAAGACCTTGGTGGTGCGCGGGGTCACGTAGGGGTAGGCATAGATCTGGCCGTGCGGGTGGTGCAGCGTCACGCCGATCTCTTGCCCGCGGTTTTCAAACGGAAACACCTGGCGAACTCCGCCGAGCTTGAGCAGCGCCTCGGTGCGGTCGGCCCAAGCGTCAATCACTGTGCGGACGCGCGAGACGGGCTGGCTGCCCATCGAGCCCTCGTGCTCGGGGCTGAAGACGACGACCTCGCAGCGACCGATCGAGTCGCGGGTCGAACCAAGCTCGAGGTTGGCCACCACCGAGTAGTTCACATCGTCGACGTCTAGTTGCACCGGGCCAAACGACGGGCTCTTGTTTTCGAACACCGCGACATCGAAACGGTCGGGTACTTCGCTCTGAAATTCATCCGTGGATGGGCACAGCGGGCAAAG
>JBEGJS010000044.1:0-8377 GCA_041184485.1 Actinomycetota bacterium
CTTCGATCAGGATCGCCTGCTCTGGCTTGAGCACCGGCGACTTGAGACCGACAGACGAGAGCATTGCGCCGTTCACACGCACGCCGTCGAACCAACGAGGGCCTCGGATGTGCAGGTTGGCTGGGAGCCCGTCCGGGGCAACGACCTTTACCTCGTAAAGGGCGTTGGCATCTAGGCCGGTCAGGCGAATGTTGGCCGGGCGAGAATAACGCGACGGGCGCAGTTGCGCGAAGACGTAGGTCGCGCGCGACTTGTCGTGTGCTGCAACTCCGTGCACCCAAGCGTTAGGCTCCTGCGGCTCCTGGCGAATCGTGCGACCGGAGTGCAAGAAGGCGCGGTTGGCCTTGTAGTACGAGATCCAGGAGCGAAGTTCGTCGAGCTCGGCCTCGGTTGCCTGAGTGAGGTCCCACTCGAGACCCGCGTGGCCCCAGAGCGCGGTGGCGCCGCGGAACGAAACGCTCAGCGTGCGACCGGTCGAGTGCGCCTTGGTCGGGCCAACGTGGGTGCCTAAAAGCTCGGGAGCAATCACGATTGAGGTGTAGCGCTGAATGCTCTGGCGCTCCAAAGCGTCGTTGTTGTCTGAAGTCCAGAAGCGATCGGCGTGCTCGACCATGCCGAGGTCGATGCGACCGCCACCGGATGCGCAAGATTCGATTTCGAGCCCAGGATGAGCTGCCTTCAACTCATCGAAGAGGCGATAGATTGCCTTGGTCTGCGAGTGCACGGCGGGCTTGCCCAGGTGAGCCGCCTCGGTCAGCACGCGGTTGTGATCCCACTTGATGTAGGCGATGTCGTACTCGTTGAGGATCGCGTTGGTCTGGTCAAACACGTGGCGGTAGGCACCCTCATTGGTGAGGTCGAGCACCTGCTGCATGCGGAATTCCGGCGGCACGCGGCCACCAGCACCCAGAATCCAGTCGGGGTGCGCACGGTAAAGGTCGCTGTTTGGGTTGACCATTTCGCCCTCGAACCAGAGCCCGAACTCGAGGCCGGCAGACTTCACCTTGTCGATGAGTGGCTTGAGGCCGTTTGGCCAGACATCCTCGCTGACAACCCAGTCGCCGAGGCCCGCGTAGTCGTCGCGGCGGGCACCGAACCAGCCGTCATCGAGTACGAAACGCTCGACACCAATCGACGCCGCCGCATCGGCAAGTGCCGAAAGCTTCTCGAGGTTGTGGTCGAAATAGACCGCCTCCCACACGTTGAGCGTGACGGGGCGAGGGCGCACGTTGGTCGGGTGTTTCGCGCGGGCACGCTGTGCGCGGTGAAAGCGATCGCTCGCGCCGTCGATGCCATCCGCGCTGTAAACGCCGACCACGGTCGGGGCGGTGTAGGTCTGGTTCGACTCGAGCACGACCTCGCCGGGCAAGAGCAACTCGGATGCGCCGAGCGCGGTGCGACCAAGCGGAGTGCGTTCGATGACGTGACGGTTGTTGCCGCTCCACGCGAGGCTAAGGCCCCAGGCCTCGCCGCGCTCGAAGTCGGTGCCAGACGCGAGGGCGAACTGGGCGAGCGTGTAGTCGTGACCGGTGCGGCCCTCGCGGCCCTCGCGCACGAAGTGACCGACCTGAATCTGGTGGCGCTGCGGCTGGCGTTCGTTCATCCAGCGGCCGGTGAAGTCGAGGGTGTCGGTCACGTAGTCGGGCACCGGTAGGTAGGCGGCGAGCGCGTCAACCTTGAACGGCGCGAGGCCGAGGTTGGTCACCGAGAGGGTTGTCGAAAGCAGACCGGATGCGCCGAGCTCGAAGCGAGCGGCAACCTCAAGTTGTGCCTCGGCATCGACCGAGACGAAGGTCACCGAGTGCTCGTCGTGACGAATCGCCTCGCGAAGCACAAAGAGCTGAGTGAAGTCGAGGCCATCGCGCGAGCCGATGAGGCTCGGGGTGCTGAGGAATCCGCGGGCATTCTCGCGCCAGATTCCGATGGTCTGCGGATAGTCGAAGTCGCATGGAGGGCTTGGCTCAACCTGCGAGAGAAGCAGCGAGTCGGCATCGATTGGGCCATCAATCGCCCTGCCCCAGTGCACGACCTGCGGGGTCGCCGATGCGGTTTCGAAGATTACAGAAACGCCGTCGCGCTTGAGGTGGATAAGTTCGGCCATGCCGAAATTCTAGTCTCGGGCGATGCTCAAAAACTCGTCCCGGTCATAAACCTTGACGCGCTCGCGACCCTCTGCCTCACCCTTGGCGATCTCGGTGGCGTCGATCTTGAGCCAGGCGGCCCAATCGACAAACTCCACACCCCGCTCCTTGAGCAGGGCGACAATCGCATCCTCGTTTGGATCGGTCGGCTGCCACCAGGATGCTCGGTCTGCAATGACGTTGCCGATGGTTTCGAGGGCGTCGCTCTTGGTGTGGCCGATAAGGCCCACCGGGCCGCGCTTGATCCAGCCCGTTGCATAGATTCCTGGGATGGCGTTGCCCGACTCGTCGAGCACTCGCCCGCCATCGTTGGTGATCACGCCGTGCTTTTCGTCAAACGGGATGCCCGGCAGCGGCGAACCGAAGTAGCCGACGGCGCGGTAAACGGCCTGCACGGGAATCTCGCGGAATTCGCCGGTCGGCACCACGCCACCGCGGCCGTCTAGTTCGGTTCGCTCGATGCGCAGGGCAACAACCTTGCCATCCTCACCGAGAACCTCAACGGGTGCGCTGAAGAAGTGCAGGTGCAGACGACGTGCCGACCCCGACTGCGGCTCGGCGCGCAGACCCTCGAGGGTGTTCACCATGACTCGGGTCTGGTTGTTCGAGTCGATGGCCTCCTGCGAGCCCTCGTCGTACTTGAAGTCTTCGTCATAGACGATTGCGTCGACGCCATCGATGTGGGTGGCCTCGCGCAGCTCGAGCGGAGTGAACTTGACCTGAGCAGGGCCGCGGCGACCGAAGACGTGCACGTCGGTGACTGGCGAAGCCTTGAGCCCCTCGTAGACGTGGTCGGGGATGTCGGTGACGTGCATCTGCTCTGGCAGCTTGACGAGCACGCGGGCAACGTCGAGCGCGACGTTTCCGTTGCCGATGACCGCGATCTCTCGGGCATTCAGCGGCCACTCGCGAGGCACATCCGGGTGGGCGTCGTACCAGTTGACGAAGTCGGCGGCACCGTAGGAGCCATCCAGGTCGATGCCCGGGATGTTCAGGTCGGCATCGCGAATCGCGCCAGTCGAAAAGATGACCGCGTTGTAGTGACTCTTGAGGTCGTCGAGGGTGAGATCGGTTCCGAACTTCACGTTGCCAAAGAAACGAATGTCGCCGCGGTCGAGAACCTCATAAAGCGCACGGATGATGCCCTTGATGCGCGGGTGATCTGGGGCGACACCGTAGCGAACCAAACCGTAAGGAGCTGGCAGCAGATCGAAAAGGTCGATAGAAACCTCGAAGTCGCGAAGCTCAGACTTAATCAGGAGGTCGGCAGCGTAGATTCCGGCTGGGCCGGCGCCGACGATTGCGAGGCGCATCTTGGTCATGGTTTAGCTCCGTGGTTCGAGAAGTTGCAACTTAAACTTGGCGGTCAACTACCGCGAGCGCGAACGCCTCGAGGGCATCGCGCACGGCCGATTTTGGCAAAGACTGCAGGTCACGCACGGCGTTGTCGGCCCAGCGCTTGGCCTCGAGGTACGCACGCTCGGCGACGGGGTGCGCGCGCAGCTCGGCGACGACGGCAGCCAAATCTTCATCGCTGCTGAGGTCGCCGTCGATCTTCGCGAGCAGCGCAGCAGACGCGGGGTTCGAGCGTGCGTGTTCGCGCAGCAGCAGCACCGGCAGAGTCGGCACTCCTGCACGCAGGTCGGTGCCGGCGGTCTTGCCGGAGGTCTGGTCGGCGTCAAGGTCAATCACGTCGTCGATCAACTGAAACGCGATGCCAACTTTTTCGCCGTACTTCATCAGGGCATCCTGGTATTCGGCCGGAGCGTTCGAAAACATCACGCCCAGTTGCGCGGACGCCGAGATCAGCGAGCCGGTCTTGTCGGCCAAAACCTGAATGTAGTGCTCGACCGGATCGTCGCCGTCTTGCGGCCCGACCGTCTCGTGCAGCTGCCCGAGGCACAGGCGTTCGAAGGTGTCGGCCTGCAGTGTGAGTGCTCGCTCGCCGAGTCGAGAAACAACCTGGGATGCGCGCGCAAACAGCAAGTCGCCGGTCAAAATTGCGACGCTGTTGCCCCAGATGGTGTGCGCGGTGGGCACACCGCGACGGGTTGGCGCTTCATCCATGACGTCGTCGTGATAGAGGGTGGCGAGGTGAGTGAGCTCGACAACAACGGCCGAGTCGATGACCTCTTCTAGGTTCGAGTCGCCTAGCTGGGCGGCCAACAAAACCAAGACCGGTCGAACGCGCTTGCCGCCAGCCTCCACGAGGTGGCGCGCCGTGACCTTGGCAATCGGATCGGTGTGCTCGGTCGCCTTGGCGAGAGCAACTTCTACCTGCGCGAGGCCATCCTCGATCTTTTTCAGCAGCGCGCGGTCGGCGACCTTGCGCAGTTGCTTTGGCAGGTCTGGGCGGGCCACTAGGCTCTCTTCTCTTTGACCGCCGAATGGATGGCGACCACACCAAACGAAAGGTTGCGATAGGTCGCGCTATTCCAACCTGCGGCATCGATTTTTGCCACGAGTTCACTCTGGCTTGGCCAGGCGGCGATCGATTCGCTCAGGTAGGCGTATGCCTCTGGAGTCTTGGAGGCCAGGCGCGAGAAGGCCGGCAGCAGGCGCAGCAGATAGAAGTTATAGAACGGGCGAACCACCCGGCTCTGCACCTTTGAGAACTCGCAGATGACGAGCTTGCCGCCGGGCTTGGTGACGCGCAGCATCTCGTGCAGGGCGGCATCCACGTCGACGACGTTGCGCAGGCCGAACGAGATAGTCACGGCATCAAAGGTGGCATCGGCGAACGGCAACTTGGTGGCGTCGGCAAAGACAAACTCGATCTCGGGGTGGCGCTTGCGACCCTCGGCGAGCATTCCCTCTGAAAAGTCGCCGGCAACGACGCGAACGCCGTCTTTTTTGAAGGCAACCGAACTTGCGCCGGTGCCAGCTGCCAAATCTAGGATGCTCTGCCCCGACTGCGGAGCCACGGCGGCCGAGACTCGCTTGCGCCAGATTCGGTCTTGACCGAAAGACAGCAAGGCGTTGGTGACGTCGTATGAGGGAGCAACGGAGTCGAACATGGCCGCAACTTCGGCGGGGCGCTTAGAAAGGTCTGCTTTGCTCACTAGATAAGTTTACCTTCGCGGCCAGAGGCGAACTCTTGGCGATCTGGCGAAGGGTGAAACTAGCGGTCGCTAGATTTGGCGACCTTGGCCGAGCGCACCAGCACGCTCACTAGACCGAGCGATAGCGCACCAAGAATCGCCATGACCACGAGGGTTGTGTCGATGAACTCTTGCAGCGGGCTCTGCTCACGCATTCTCATCGGGTTGATCACAACCGCAGCATTGCGACTCGGGTCAACTCGCTCTTCAAGCTGACTCTGCGATGGTCGGGCTCCAGGGAGGCTCTGGGTGCCTGGCAACGATGGGTGCTCGGCCGGTGAGACCGGCGAAACTACGAAGTGATGGCGCCTTGCCTGCACTTCAGTCTCGCTGCTCGAAGGTGGCACGAAGGAAGTTGACTGCTGAGACTGGGTGCCGACCTGAATATTCAAGATCTGGGGGTCAACTGTGGGATCGATGGTTGGAGTGACGCTGCCTGAGTCTGCTGGTGGCGTCCACCCAGAGTCGTCGTCGAAGCCATCCTCGGGTTTAATGACCACGGGTGGCATGACCAGAGGATCAGCGCCGTGGCTGGCACCTTCATGGTGCTTCTTGCCATGCCCGGTGCCGCTGCCCGCGAAGTCGTCGTCGCTGTCGTTCTCGGCCCTGCCGAGGCCCAAGGCTTGAATCAAACCTGGATGACCTTGACGCGGCTGCGCGGCGATCGCGTGGGCCGCCGAAACTCCTGCACCGAGCGCCAAGATGGTCAAGAGCGTTGCTGCTGTGACCTTTGCTAGACGCATTCGCGGATTCTTTCGGGCTTAAGATTCAAGGGTTCGATGAATTCAGGATAACCCCGCCATCTAGGCATAAACAGGGACACAATCCAGTTCACAGATAACACTCAGCATGACGACTGAGCCCGAGAATGAGCGGAATCCAATGCCCCAGGCCACGCCCAAGCTGCACGCAGAAACTGTGCGACTCGAGCGCGAAACTGGCTGGCAACTTCTTGCGAACCTTCCGGCCTCGCCCACCTGTTTCATTCGGCACGGAGACGGTATCGCCGGCTTTGGTGAATCTGCGCGAATCGCCACCGTTGGGCCAAATCGGGTAGAAAACCTTTCGACAGCTTGGCGTGAACTTGCGGCAGACGCCGCGGTGTTCGACGCTATTTCTTTGCCTGGCACGGGCCTGGTTGCCTTTGGCACCATCGCGTTTGCCGACGATTCGCGCTCAGAGAGCGTGCTGGTGATTCCCCGAGTGGTGATCGGTGCGCGCGATGGCCGATACTGGCTGACCGAGATTACGCGAGTGGCCGAAACCAACGCGGATGCGCCGAGCGCGCCGCTGGCCGAACGCGTTGAAGAGGTGCTGGCTGCGGCCGGAATCGGCCTGGTTGCAGAAAACTCGGCGATCGCGCTGAGCGAGGGCGAGCAGTCTGCCGCGGCATTCAAGCGATCGGTCTCGGCGGCGGTGGCAGCCATTCGTTCTGGCGGCATCGAAAAGGTGGTCTTGGCCCGCGACCTGGTTGGCGACTTGCCTGCAAATTTCGACCTTCGCCCGGCCCTGAACAGGTTGGCCGAGAGGTATCCGACCTGTTGGATTTATTCGGTAGATGGCAACTTCGGCGCATCGCCAGAGTTGTTGGTGCGGGTTGCGCACGGGCAGGTTTCGGCTCGGGTGCTGGCCGGCACGGCAGGCCGCGGAACCGACCCAGCGGTCGACCACGCAATCTCGGTGGCACTGGCCGAATCAAACAAGAACACCACAGAGCACGCCTTCGCCGTGGACTCTCTGGTAGACGCGCTTCGTCCATTCTGCGATCACGTCGATGCCGACCCAAAGCCGTTCAGCCTCGCGCTGCCAAACCTTTGGCACTTGGCCAGCGACGTGCACGGGGTGCTCAAGCGCGAGGCATCGTCGCTCGACCTCACGGCCGCGCTGCACCCGACCGCCGCTGTGGCCGGAACCCCCAGGGCAAAGGCAACTAGACTCATTTCTGAACTTGAGCCGTTCAACCGAGGCCGCTATGCCGGCCCCGTCGGCTGGATCGGCGCCGACGGCGACGGCGAATGGGCCATCGCGCTTCGCGGCGCACAGATCGATTTTGAGAGCGAGCGGATTCGGGCATTCGCCGGCTGCGGCATCGTGGCCGAGAGCGACCCCGACGCAGAGCTCGCCGAAACCGAACTCAAGTTTCAGCCGATTCGTTTAGCGCTCTAGCGCTACCTCGAACAACCAGCGACCGTCGAGCTCGAGCGAGCGCCGAAGGGCATCCTCGTCGGTGATTCGACGAAAACCCCAACCGTATGCCTTGGCCAGCGCCTCGAAGTCGACCGACTGCGGGGTCGAGAACAATCGCTCAAACTGCCCCTTGGGCAGCAGCTTGGCGGGCTCGAGGCCGGCAAAGATTGCGCCGCCGTGATCGTTGCCCACGATGACCTGGATGTCTGGTTGGGCGGCCGGGCGCGGCAGAGTGTCTGCCAACGGGTTCGCCGCCAGAGAGCCAGCGTCGTGCAGCGCGGTCAGGTCGCCGATCAAGACTCGAGTCTTTCGGCCGGTGGCCTGAGCGATTCCGAGTGCGGTTGCAATCGTGCCATCGATTCCGGCCAGACCGCGGTTAGAAAACACGGATGCGATCTTGGCGGGTGCCCAGACCTCGGCCTCTCGAATCAGGCGGCTCGCGCCAAGCACCAAAACTTCTTCGCCGGTCGCATCCCAGACTGCCTCGATGAGTTCGCGGCGGGTGAGTTCGCCGTCAACGGGCTGGGCAAGGCGCAACTGCTTGTCTGCAAGAAGCCACTCGGCCAGCCACTCGCCGTCGACCTCGTGCGAAACAGAGACCTCGTCGACGTGCTGGGCTCGACCGCCAACGTTGAAGTCTTCGAGTCGCGAATCGCGAACCACAAACACCTCGACGTCTGGGCGCTTGAAGAGGCCGATCACGGCCCGGCTGAGGGTCGGCTTGCCAAAGACGACCACGCGGCCGATGCGCTGAGCAAGGTCGGGGCGCTGCTCGAGCAGCGGGCGGTAGGCGAGCACGGCGTTGCCGCCGAAGCGAGCGCCCGAGGATGGTTCGGCCAGCAGCGGCCAACCCCAAGACTCGGCCAGTTCAACGGCAGCAGGTCCGCTCTCGGCACCGGCCACGACGACAGTTGGGATGGCGGCATCGACGAGCGCAAAGTTTGGTGC